>VHCZ01000010.1 GCA_016871535.1 Verrucomicrobiota bacterium | reverse complement strand
CGCATTGAATTCCCGTGATAGCTGCGCGGGGCTGATCTGAATCAAAAATCCGGCTCAGCCGAACACGAGAGTGTCACCACACGGTGCCGACGACCCCCTTTTCGGATAGGGTCTCACTAGGAGGCACACCACCGCAAAATGACCTTTCAGGAGGAATTCGTTGCGCTGTTGAAGAGGCACGGATTGACGACGACGAACGCTCTCTGGAGAAGTAAATCAGCCGTCCCTGCGGGACTTGGGTGGCTGGTGGCCAGAACCCGGCAGGGAACTGCCGGGCGATTTTCAGGTCTCCCTCCGGGAGAGCCTTTGAGAAGCTTGTCCACGCTGGTCCACCTTCAGGCCGAGAAAAGGCATGCAAACCGGGCGAGCCCCGCTTAATTTTTTCAAGCTATGAGCGCAACAACCAAAGAAGGCGCAGTGAAACAGCGCTACCGCGCGGCGGCGGCGGCGCCGGAAGCAGCCCTGTGTTGTCCGATCGATTACGACCGACGCTTCCTGGAGGTGATTCCCGCCGAGGTGATCGAGAAGGATTACGGCTGCGGCGATCCCAGCCGATACCTTCGCGCCGGCGAAACGGTCCTCGATCTGGGCAGCGGCGCGGGAAAGATTTGTTTCATCGCGGCGCAGGTCGTCGGCTCGCAGGGCAAAGTCATCGGCGTCGATATGACTGACGAAATGCTGGCCGTGGCGCGCCGCAATGCGCCGTTGGTCGCCGAGCGGCTGGGGTATTCCAACGTCGAATTCCGCAAGGGCCGCATTCAGGATTTGGCGCTGGATCTGGAGCTTCTGGATCGCCAGCTTCAGCAACATCCGATCTCGAACGCCGCTTCGTTTCTCGCCGCCGATGAACTGGCGGAGGAGCTGCGCGCGCGGCGACCGCTCGTGGCCAGTGACTCAGTCGATGCGGTGATTTCGAATTGCGTATTGAATCTGGTGGAACCGAAGTCCAAGCAGCAGCTCTTCCAGGAAATCTTTCGCGTGCTTCGCAAAGGCGGCCGCGCGGTGATTTCCGACATTGTTTCCGACGAAGAAATCCCGGAGCGCCTCCAGAACGACCCGGAATTGTGGAGCGGCTGCATTTCCGGCGCCTTCACCGAAGATGGATTCCTGAGCGCCTTTGGGGACGCGGGTTTCTACGGACTCCAGATTTTGAAGCGTGACGACCCGCCATGGCGGACCGTGGAGGGGATTGAATTCCGTTCGGTCACGGTGCAGGCGTTCAAGGGAAAACAAGGGCCGTGCGTCGATCGGAATCAGGCCGTGATTTATTTAGGCCCGTTCAAGGAAGTCCTCGACGACGATGGCCACCGCATGGAACGGGGCCGGCGCTACGCGGTTTGCGACAAGAGCTATCAGCTTTACAAAAGGGAACCGTACCAGAGTCATTTTGCGTTCATTGAACCTCTGGCCCAAGTCCCGTCGGAACGCGCGAAACCGTTTGATTGCTCCGGCATGCGCGCGCGGCATCCGAAGGAAACCAAAGGCCAGGACTACAAGACTACAACGGAAGCCAGCCGGTGCTGCGACGGCGGGAATGGCGCGAGTTGTTAACCCCGGGATGTTTTGGTTGTTTCTGAGTCGCGTCCTCACGCACAAGACCGCCGTCGTTAAACTCGAAACGCAACCAGCGTTTCAGTCAAACTACCGGACACTGTAAGTGGACATGTTTTGGGACGTATTTTGAATGATCTTCCAGAACGTATTTGTTTTAAGGAAGTAATCTGGTAATGTTGCTGGACATGTATGCGGACATTTGATCAGACACATCCTTGGATTTCCTTTCGGTTGAACCTCGGCAAGGCGGGAGCGGAACTATGGCTTTCGCTCGGCGAGGCGTCGTCGAAGTGTGAGCACATTTCGCGCGTGCCGTTGCGCCCGGCCACAGCGCAGACGCTGCATCAGCTTTATCTCGCCAAAGGCGCGGCGGCCACGACCGCCATTGAGGGCAACACGCTTTCAGAAGAGGAAGTCCTGAAGGCCGTCGAAGGGAAGCTGGTCGTTCCGCCATCGAAGCAATACCTGAAGCAGGAGGTCGAGAACATCATCGCGGCGTGCAATGGCATCAGCAAGCACTTGGCGGAGGGCACGCTGCCGGAACTTTCGGCCAAGCTTTTGTGCGATTACAACCGGCAGGTGCTCGAAAAGCTGCCAGTGAAAGATGACGTAAAGCCGGGCGAACTGCGCACGCATTCGGTGGTGGTCGGCAACGTTTATCGCGGCGCGCCGGCGGAGGATTGCCCGTATCTGATTGACCGGCTGTGCGAATGGCTTAACGGCCCGGACTTCCAGGCGCCGGACAATTCGCCAACCGGCACAGACACGGTATACGCGATCCTGCGGTCGGTCGTGGCGCATCTTTATCTGGCGTGGGTTCACCCGTTCGGCGATGGCAACGGGCGCACAGCGCGCTTGCTGGAATTTCACATCCTGCTGTCGGCGGGCGTGCCGTCACCGGCCGCGCATTTGTTCAGCAACCATTACAACCAGACGAGGGCGGAGTATTACCGGCAACTTGATTACACGAGCAAATCCGGCGGAGACATCGTGCCATTCATCGGCTACGCGGTGCGCGGGTTTGTGGACGGCCTGCGTGAACAGCTTGAGAAGATCTGGATGCAACAGTGGGATGTCGTGTGGCGCAATTTTGTGCATGAGCGTTTTCAAAACCGGAACAGCCCGTCTGACACCCGGCAGCGGCATTTGGCGCTGGATCTGGGTGATGGCGAGGAGTGGACGGAGATTGGGAAGATATCAGAACTGACTCTAAGGCTGGCGAAAGCATACGCCGGCAAGACACCAAAAACCGTCCAGCGCGACTTGAACGCGCTGGCGGAGATGGGGCTGATTGCGCGTGACGGACGGAGGGTCCGGGCGCGGCGCGAGGTGATTCTTGTGTTTCTGCCGCTGCGTCGAAGCGTTGAAGAGCCCAAAACATCAGGTTGACCAATCGGGGAAATGAACCACTTTGATGAAAAGCTGAAGACGCACGGTTTGGCGCTTGGGCGAACGGCGTTGCACACGCTCCAGATCAACGTGGGACGGAAGTGCAACCAGGCGTGCCGCCATTGCCACGTCGATGCCGCGCCGTGGCGGACGGAAATGATGGACGCCAAAACCGCCCGCCGCGTCGGCGAATGGATTTCAGAACATCACCCGGGCGTCGTCGATCTGACCGGTGGCGCGCCGGAGTTGAGCGAGCATTTCCGGTTCTTCGTCGAGACCAGCCGCGCGATCGGCGCCCACGTCATCGACCGCAACAACCTGACCATTCTCGAATTACCGGAGTTTGCGGATTTGCCCGGATACCTGGCGCGAAATGAAGTCGAAGTGATCGCCTCGCTGCCGTGCTACTCGAAGGAGAACGTCAACAAACAGCGCGGCAACGGCGTGTTCGAGAAAAGCATCTCTGCGCTCAGGAAACTCAATGCCGTTGGCTACGGGACGCGCCTGCCGCTGAATCTGGTCTATAACCCGCTCGGCCCGAAATTGCCGGGGCCGCAAGCGGAGTTGGAAGCGGATTACCGGGAAGCGCTGCGGCAGGAGTTCGGCATCGTGTTCCATCGGCTCTTCACGCTGACGAACCAGCCGATCGCGCGTTTCGCGGCCGACCTGCGCCAGCAAGGGAAGTGGGACGAGTATCTCGATCTGCTGGCGAACAGTTTCAATCCGCAGACGGTGGAAGGGCTGATGTGCCGCACGACGTTGAGCGTCGGATATCAGGGGGAGATTTACGATTGCGATTTCAATCAAATGCTCGGCATGCAGATCCGGAACGGGAGCCCGCTTTACCTGTGGGATATCAAACCGGCTTCCCTGGATGGCCAGCCCATCCAGACGGGCTCTCATTGTCTGGCTTGCACGGCGGGTTGCGGCAGCAGTTGCACGGGGGCGCTGGCGGCGTAAGCAGTTACATGGTTAAATGGGTTAAATGAGTCAATTCGTTAAAAGAGTTGAAGCGCTGGGGCGGTGACGCCGCTGTAACGTTGTAACGATTTAACTTACTGCTTGGTCCGCGGGATGGACGACAAAGCTCGTAGCCCAGAGTTGCACTCTGCCGTATCGCAGAATTGTATTCTGCGGGGCGTCTCCCAGTCCGAGCACGCTGGGACTTGCCGGCGCCCTGCCGATTGGAAATCGGCGATACCGCAGATTGAAAATCTGCGCTACGGTTCTCCGGTCGATCTGTCGTCAATCCCACGGTCTGCACAGTATTTAGCTCTTTTAACCACTTAACCACTTAACCAAAGTAACCCTTCCCTCGCACGTGCGGAATGCTTCGTAAGATGACAGAGCGACCTCGAATCTGCGCTGATTCCCTCACTGAAGGTGGGGCGAGCGTTTTCGCGCCTTCGCGACGACGAAGCCGCTCCTGCGGCGCAGGCGCGAGCCAATCGCCATCGACGGACGGCTTGGCGGGAACCTCGCTCCACGCTGCTCCTTACACGCAACCCTGGGCTGGAGGGCGCAATCCCCTTGGGATTGGCGGCCACCGTCCACAGATTCGTGTAAGGAGCAGGCTCCACCAGCGATTACTGAAGGGTTATGTTTGCGCTGCTCGGTGGTTGATCTACGCGTGCTTCGCCGTCGGTGTCCGCGCGGAGAAGACGGCCCACTGGCAAATCTTCCGCGCGTCGGACGGCCTGAAGGATTCGCACGCGGTGGCGATCACGCTCAGCCAGCGGGGCAACGTCTGGGTCAAGCACGCAGACGCAGATGAAATCAGCGTGTTCGACGGATACACTTTCCGGAGTCTGGCTTCGCCGGGCCGCGATTCTTTCCGCGTTTACGAAAGCCGGACGGGACGGCAGTTGTGGTCGCTCTCGACCAACGGATTGATCATGTACGACGGAAAACAATGGGGCCACCACCCCGTTCCGGAAATCCGCGCGGAGATTCAGTCGGACGTGCTGCGGCAGATTCGGCAAATCCCGTTGCTCCCTGTTTTCCAGGGCCGGACGCTGTTTTTGCTCTCGACGCGGCTGATGGAATACGACGCCACGCGGCGGGAAACTACCGAGATCAAACACGTCAGCGAAACCGGGCTCGGCAAGTTTCTTGAAATGGCCGAGGCCCGCGACGGGGGCGTATGGATTACCGGAGCGCACGGGCTGGCCAAGATTAGCGGACCGCTCCGGCAGATCAACCGCGATTCCGTCTGGCAAACGCAGATTATTGGTGGCCGCTTGCAAGTGGAGAATCTGCAGCGCCCTTTCGAAGATGACCGCGGCGGAATCACCACGGTCGCGATGGATCGGCAAGCTTCCAACCGGCGAGTGCTCCTCCAATTCGACGGCACCAACTGGCAAAAGCGCATCGTAGAGGACGCGATTCTTAGGCAAGCTTGGCCTGGCTGGGACCAGAGCGTCTGGGGGTACACGATCAATTCGCTCCTGCGGTTCGAGCGCGAGCCGGAAGGGAGCTTTCATCGCCATCTTATCTGGCTCGGCCAATACAGCGATGTCGCCACCGATACGAATGGCGTGTTCTGGCTGGGCACGAGCGAAGGCCTGGTGCGGTGCGCCCCTTATTTGTGGCGCACGCCGGCGGCGTTGGACGGTGTGGGATCTCTCGCACACGCCGCGCTGGAAGAGGCGGACGGCACGCTTTGGTTTGCGACCGCTGATTTATTGCTGTTCCTCCGAGAGGGGCGCTGGCAGCGGGTGAAGTGGCCGGAAGGCTTTGAAGCGGATTTTCAACCCACCGACGCGCTTTACCCGTTGCGCGAGGGAAAACTGGCGGTGGCAGCGAATGGCCGCGCGCTCGTCTTCGATCCGGCGTCCGGGCGGTTCCGCTTTGTCGCGCATCCCACCCGGCAGTTCGTCCGCTTGATCGGCCCGCACAAAGATCGATCCGTCTGGGCGCAAACCAGCGCCGGCAATCCCGCTTCCGGCGAGGTGTGCCGGCTGGAGATTTTTGACGGAGAAAATTTTCTTCCCGGAATCGAAGCGCCACCCGACGGGAGTTTGAACGGCGACCTGTTTTTCGCGCACGAAACCCAGAACGGCGATCTCTGGATCGGAGGCACGGGCGGTGTCAGCGCTTTCCGAGGCGGGCGCTGGCAAACCTTCGATCCCGCGCAGGGATGGATTGGCGGGCGAGCCCTGTGCCTGCTCGAATGGCCGGACGGAAAACTGTGGTGCGGCGGCGCGGACAAGATCTGGGAGTTCGACGGCAAACGCTGGTCGATTCAGCGCGGCGGCCTGGGGCGCGTTTCCAATTTGATTCGGGCGCGCGACGGCAAGATTTGGGCGGCAACTTCGAGCGGCTTGTACTCCTACGCGGACGGCTCCTGGGTCGCGAATGGCGTCGAGGAAGGGCTGCCGAGCGAAGCCGTCTCCGAGGTGTGCGAAGACCGCGCCGGACGGATTTGGGCCGGCACGGCCCGGGGCGTCAGCCGGCACCATCCGAATGCGGATCCGCATCCGCCGCGCACCTTGCCGCCTCGCGTGGATTACGGCCGCCAGCCGTCCAGCGAAAGCCCCGTCACGCTTGAATTTCACGCGATCGACAAATGGCGCTATACTCCGGCGGAGCGCTTGCTCTTCTCCTACCGGTTCGACGAAGGCCAATGGTCGCCTTACACAAACGCGTTGACGCAATCGTTCGCCAACCTCCGCGCGGGCAAACACCGCGTCGAGGTGCGCGCCATGGATCGCAATCGAAACCCGGACCCGCTCTTCTCTTTTGTGGAATTCTCCGTCGTCGTGCCGTGGTACCGCGAACCCCGAGTCATGGGTTCGTTGACCGTCGGGTTGGTGTTGGTTCTGTTTTTCGCCGGGCTGGCCGTGAACCGGCATCTCCAGCTCATTCGCAGCTACGCGGAGGTCGAGAAAATCGTGGCGCAACGCACGCGCGAGTTGGAACGGGCGAATCAGGAACTGTTGCAGAGCCAGAAAATGAAAGCGCTGGGGACGCTGGCCGCGGGCATTGCCCATGACTTCAACAACATTCTCTCGATCATCAAAGGCTCCGCGCAAATCATCGAAGGTCACCTGGAAGACAAAGAGAAGATTCGCACCCGCGTCAACCGGATCAAAACCGTCGTGGAACAGGGCAGCGGCATTGTGAAATCGATGCTGGGCCTCAGCCAGATCACGGAAAAGAATCTGGTGTGGTGCGATCTGCGGGAGATGGTGGACGACACGCTGAAGCTGCTGGGTGACCGCTTTCTTCAGGAAGTGAGCGTGCGGGTCGAAGCCGGTCCTTCCATGCCGCGCGTGCCGGGGGTCCGGGAAATGATCCAGCAAATGCTCCTCAATCTGATCCTCAATGGCGCCGACGCCATGATGGGCAGGGGCGAACTGGCCGTGCGCTTCGAAATGCGGCTGGAACTCCCGGCCGGGCTGGCGCTGGCGCCGGCGATAGCGCCGAGTTACGTCGTGGTGGCGGTTCAAGATTCCGGATCGGGGATCGCGCCGGAAGTTTTGCCGCGGATCTTCGAGCCGTTCTTTACGACCAAAGCGTTTTCCACGCGCCGCGGGACGGGCCTGGGTTTATCGATGGTGTACGAGCTGGCCAAGCAGATGGGCTATGGCCTGAGCGTCGAAACGATGGAAGGCCAGGGCAGCACCTTCTCGATCTTCTTCCCCGTGCGGCAACCGCCCGAAACGCCGGACACGGCACCGGCCGAGAGATCCGAGCAACTGCATTGAATAGAGCCGTTTCACCGGTAGGGCGAGCCGGTCCGACGTTGAGTGGACGATGGTTGTTCGGCTCAGCGAGGACGCTTCGCCCTACCGTGGATGATCTTCAATGCAACGGCCTGTGAATAAGGTCTGAACAGCCCGTGAACAAAAAAGAATATGTTTTGCTCGTTGGGAATCGGGAGTGCCATCACCATTCCGAACGAGCTTGAGAATGTAGGGCAGACATCTTGTCTGCCGGTTGAAAGGGCATCCTTGCCCTGTCGTTCGAGCGGTAGGACGCCGCCCGAACTGGCAGGCTGGAATCCTGCCCTACACTACAGAAAGGCGAATGACGCAATGGCTACCGAAGAACGAGTGCTTTGTTTTGAGCGAAAACTGCTCGAAGGCCTGGGCGTGTTCCAGGGCCTGAGCCTGGAGATTGAGAAATATCTGCCGGTGCTGACGGCCTCCACGAACATTCTCTACCTGAACCGCAGCGAAGCCGAACACGACCCGCGCTACAAACAGCTCATCCCTTACGTCCTGGTCATTTGCCGCGACCGCATCTTGCGGTATCGCCGCGGCAAGGGCGGGCAAGAGACGCGGTTACACGGCTTATACTCGGTCGGAGTCGGCGGGCACATTTCGGAGGAAGACCATGGGCTATTCTCCACCGACCGCGGGTATCAGGAAGGAATGCGGCGCGAATTGATGGAGGAAGTCGCCATTGAGGAAGCGCAGGAGACACCGGTCGCGCTCATCAATGACGACAGCACGGAAGTCGGGTTGGTGCACTTTGGAGTCGTGCACGTCCTGCGCGTGCCGCACGAGGATGTGGCCCGAGGGCGCAGCGGGATTGTCGCTTTGGAGTTTATCTCGCTTTCGGACGCGGTGAAGGATTCAGCGGGCTACGAATCCTGGTCGCGCTTCTGTTTGGGACAGTTGGACGTGCTGCTCTCCAAAGCCGCCGCCGAACACGTGACGCGTTGATGTTGATCTTGCGTGAGCGGAATGGGAGCCGCGTTCAAGCTGTCACTTTGGAAATGGACTTGGATCCCACGAAACACGCGGAGCCCACGAAATCGCCCGTTCCGATTTCGTGTGTGTTGTGTGTTTCGTGGGCATGACTGACTCCCGGCCGTGGGGCGCGGCAAACCGGCAGGTTTGCCCTACCGGTCAGTCGTGCCGGCCTGGGGTCAGCCGCGAATCTGTCCATCCACCAGTTCGACCACGCGCGGGGCTTGCGCCGCAATCCGGGCGTCGTGCGTCGCAAAAATCAAAGTCGCCTGGCGTTCGCTGCGGAGCGCGCAGAGCAGGTCGATGATTTCCTGGCCGGTGTGCGAATCGAGGTTGCCGGTCGGTTCGTCCGCCAGGATCAATTCCGGTTCGTTGATCAAAGCGCGCGCCACCGCCACCCGCTGCTGTTCGCCGCCGGAAAGTTCGTACGGTTTGTGGTCCATTCGGTCGCTGAGTCCGACTCGTTCCAGAAGCTGCCGCGCGCGGCTCACGGTTTCGGCGGCATCCCTTCGCGCCATCCGGGCCGGGAGGCAGACATTCTCCAGCGCGTCCAATTCCGGGAGGATATGATAAGCCTGGAAGACGAAACCCACCTTGCGATTCCGAAAGCGGTCGAGTTCGCTCCCGGAAAGCCTGGCGAGATTCTGCCCGGCAAACCAGATTTCCCCTTCATTCGGCGCATCCAGTCCGCCGAGCAAATGGAGCAAGGTGCTTTTGCCCGCGCCCGACGCGCCTTGGATCGCGACGAATTCGCCGCGCTGCACGACGAGGTCCACGCTCTGGAGCACGTCCACGCGCCGTTTGCCGAGCGTAAAGCTCTTTCTCAGCCCTCGGGCAGTGATCAAGGCTTCCTGCATCGGCTCTCATTCATGGCGCAGCGCTTCGACGGGCTTCAAGCGGCCCGCGTTCCAGGCCGGAAACACCCCGGCCAACAGGCAAATCAGAAGCGACCCGCCGCAGATGATTAGAATGTCTCCCGCCTCGATCAACGCCGGAAGCTGGCTGAACCCGTAAATCCGCGAAGGAAAAAGCTCGAAGTCGGTCGCTCTTCTCAAGAACAGCAGAAATTCGTTCCGATAAGCCACCGCCAGCATTCCCAGCCCATACCCGGCCGTCACCCCCATCGCGCCGACGAGCAGGCTCTGGCTGAAAAAGATCGACATGATCTGGCTGCCGGACGCGCCGAGCGCCTTCAGGATTCCGATCTCCCGCGTTTTCTGAACCACAAAGGTGATCAAGGAACTGGTGATGCCAAACGCCGCGACGATCATGATGAAGAACAACAGGTAGAACATCACATTCTTCTCCACCAACAGCGCATCGAGGATGTCGGAGTTGTCCTCTTCCCAGGTCCGGATCCTGACGCCGGGATCGAGCACGGCCTGCAGCTCCGTCCGGACTTGCCGGGCGGCGCTGGGATCGAGCAGCGTCACCGTCAGGCCTTGCACGGAATCATCGAGACCGGACAAGTCTTGCGCGTTGGCGATGGAGCAGACGATGAAGAAACTGTTGAACTCGTAATAGCCGGCGTCAAAAATGCCGCCTACTTCGAATTCCGTGGGCAGAAGACCTTCATCGACTTCTTCATTGGCCCGGCTTTTCTTGATCAATCTTTGCACGCGCCGGAGATCGCCCATCGAATAGATGGACAGCGTATCGCCCACACTGAGGCTCAAGCTTGCGGCCAGTTCTCGTCCGAGCAGCACTCGATTGCCGCGCACGTCATAGTTGCCGGTGGAGATACTGGAGGGGAGAATACTGATCTTGCTCTCCGAGTCCGGGTCGGGATCGACTCCGCGAATGGCTGGGAAAAGGTACTGCGGCGCTCCATTCACCGGCTGAGTTTCCACCATCACTTGTCCCATGACCAGTGGCGCGACGCCTTTGACGCCTTGATGGGTCGAAATCGTGTGGATCAATGCCGCGTAATCCGTCATTGGCCCGTTCGCCTCGACGCGCAGATGCGACTTGAATCCGAGGATTTTCTCGCGCAACTGGCGGTCGAACCCCGCCATGACACTGATCACGATGATGAGCACGGCCACTCCCAGCATGACGCCGATGATCGAAATGAGGGTGATCACCGAAACGAACGTCCGCTTGGGCCGCAAATAGCGGACTGCCAGCATCAACTCAAACGGCAGCTTCATTTCCCCTTCGCCAATTCAATCCCGTCGAAGAGACTTTCCAGGCTGTTGAGCGGAGCTTCCCGCAACGGCGCCGGGTTCAGGACCTGGCGCAAATAACGGACCGCATCGGGGATTTGCTGCACGGAACGAGGCAGCGTGGCGCCACAGGCATTCGGATGGCCGCCGCCTTGCAGTTTCTCCGCCACCTTAATGGCTTCGCCGTTGCGGCTCCGCAGGCTGGCGATGATCATGCCGTTGGCCTTGCGGAACAGCGTGATCAAAACCGGATACTTCGTCGCCTTCCGTTCGAGGAGGTGATGGACGATCAGATTGATGTTGCCCACCACGGTATCGACGTATCCGACGGTGGGACTCAACTTGGTGACATTGGCTTCGCTCCAGGCATAACCCAGGGGATCTTCCACGCGGCGCTTCACGGCCATCACTTCCAACAGCGGATGGCCGAGCAGGCGTTCGATCTCGCCCTCGATCAGTTCGCACAGATTCCAGAACTGATACGTCTTGACCAGATTCGCGTAGTCGGTGGCGATGATAAAATCCGGGTCGTCCTCCAGGAACAAATCCGAGACGTTGTTGAGATGCACCAACCGGTCCAGTTGCGGCGTGCCCAGGCCTTGCGCCTGGCAAAGTTCGTAACACAGCAAGCCGGCGGACTTGGCCGCGTCGTGGATGAGCGTGGCGTGCTTGGCCGCGGCGTCCGTCGCGTGATGATCGACGACGACCCATTCCGGCCGGTCCAGGCGTTCCTCGAAAGTCATGTCGCAGACCCAGGCGGATTGTTCGCGGAGGCTACGCTGGCGCCAATTGTGATTGTGATAAGCCTCCAGGGGCACATCGACCGCGAAAAGTTTTCGGGCGAGCCGCTTGAGCAGCAGCCCGGAAACCAAGCCGTCCAGATCGCTCTCATGAGTGATGATGACTTCGGGTTTGGGCAATGAGAACATTCGGGCGCACAGTAATCCATCGCTGCGCGCAGTGCCAACTGGAATATTCGAAACCGTGAACCGTGCAGGCCCTACGGCTAACGATGGTGGAGCGACGCTCCTGCGGAGCTTTTCTTCGATGGCATGGCTCGGCCGGAGCCTCGCCCCACCATCTGCGAAATCCTCAGGCAACCCGCGCGGGCAAGCTGCCGCGCTCCTTGGTCCAAAAAAAATTGCTGGCCAATTCACCGCGAGTGGGAGAAACAACGCTCCCTATGATCCGTGCCGTTGCCTGGAAGAAGGACTTTCTTGAACTCCTGGATCAAACGCTGCTCCCGGAAACCACACGGTATCTCGAAACGCGGCACATCGAAGAAGCGTTCGAGGCCATCCAGAAACTCCGCGTCCGAGGCGCGCCCGCCATCGGAATCACTGCCGCCTACGGACTCTATCTGGGCATGCGAGCCGCGCCTTCGCGCTCCCGGACTGAATTCTTTCAAACGCTCAAAGAGAAGATCGATTACCTCGCTGCAGCGCGGCCCACGGCGGTGAATCTGTTTTGGGCCATGGAAGAGATTCGCTCAAAACTGGAGAAGCTGACGGACACCAACCCCGATCTTCTGACGCAGCGGTTGCTCGATTTCGCGATCGAATTGCACGACGACGACCGGCAGCGCTGCGAAGCCATGGCCAGGCACGGGCAACAAGCCGTGCCCCAGAACGCGCGGATCGTCACCCACTGCAACACCGGCGCGCTGGCCACGGGCGGCATCGGGACCGCCTTTGGCGTGATTTACCAAGCGCATCGTTCCGGGAAAAACATCCATGTCTATGCGGATGAAACTCGGCCCGTCCTGCAAGGCGCGCGGCTCACTATGTTTGAGCTGGCCGCCGCAAACATTCCCAGCCAGTTGATCTGCGACAGCATGGCCGCAACGCTTATGCGGCAAAAGCAAGTGCACCTGGTCATCCTGGGCGGCGACCGCATCGCCGCGGACGGTTCGGTCGCGAACAAGATCGGCACTTACGCGCTGGCGGTAGCGGCGAAATATCACGACGTGCCGTTTTACGTCGCAGCGCCGCTGTCCACGTTCGATCTGGCGATTGCCAGCGGGAGTGAGATTCCGATCGAGGTCCGGAATGAGGATGAAATCCGGCGCGTGTTCAACAAATCGCTGATTACGTTGCCGGACGCGCAGTGCTGGAATCCCGCATTCGACGTGACGCCCCCGGAATTGATCACCGGCATCATTACAGAGCGCGGCATTATCAGGCCGCCGTACGTTGAGAACATCAGATCCACATTCGCGGCCTTCTCATGAACCGGTAGGGACAGATTCCACTCCGTCCCTGACTTTACTCGGCGATCGAAGAAACAATTTCAGGGACGCGGTGAAACGCGTCCTTAGGGTCTGTGCAAAAATAAATTCCGGTTTTGCTGGAGGCGATTTCGCTTTCTGGCGAGGCACGACGAAGGAGCATAGCCAGGGCTCTGCGACTGAGGAGAAACGAAGCCAGAAAGCGAAATCGCCCCAGCCCTCCGGGACGGGGCGGCGCTCCCGCCAAAACTGGAAGTTATTTTTGCACAGACCCTTACCAGGTCATGGACCGCGCGCACGGTTCGATGGCCTTGGGAGCTTTCCATGAACTCGGAGCGCCGAACTCCAATTCCGGCACGTGGCTTGAGGTTTTTGAAAGCGCGCCGGGCCAGAGAACGGCCCTCCGCGTCGTGCGGTTCACGGTCGAAACGGGCCCATTCATTTCGTGATTTTTGTTTGAAATACCCCGCCGCGCCGCCACGATGCCGCCGACCACATGAACTCCAAACAGAAGACCGTCCGGATCATCGGCATGCTCGTTGTCGTCCTTGCCGCGTTGTTCCCGCCGTGGCGGCTCATCGTGGACGAGGGCGGAGCGCAGCAAGTTTCTTCGCTGGGCTTCCATCCGCTCTGGAACCCGCCGACTCCTGAGGTTGCGGTGGAATCCGAGCAGACCGCGGCCAACTCCAGAATCAATCTGCTGCAGCTCGGTGTGGAATTGGGAATTCTGCTGGTGGTGGTCAACGGCGCCGTCTATCTCCTCAAAGACAAAGAGCAGGCATTGGCCGAAGACTGACATTCGATCTCGGACCTTTCGCGCGGCACGCTATGATTTGGACGCAACTCATTGCCGAGAATCGGATCCAGGAAGCGATGGAAAACGGCGAATTCGAGAACTTGCCCGGCCGCGGCCGTCCACTCGATTTGACGGACTATTTCAACACGCCGGTCGCGGATCGCATGATTTTTTCCCTTTTGAAGAGCGCCGGTGTTCTGCCTCCTGAATTGCAGTTGCTGAAGGAGGCGGAGGAATTGCAGCAATCCGTTCAGCGCATCAGCGACCCCAGGAAACGCGCGGAGCTTCTGGAGCAAGCGCAAGCGAAACGTGTGTCCGTCGCGCTGCTCCTCGACCGCCGGCGCACGTCGATCCGGACGGACTCAGGCCTTGAGCCGGGAATGTAATAGGGCAATTCAATCGAGCGTGGGGCGACGCTCCTGCGGAGGCCTGTCTTTAACCGATTCTACCCATTTAACGGTTTAACGTTGTAACGACTTGGTAGTGGCTTGCCGCGCTGGGTCCATTCGTGGTTAATTCTCAGAAACGCTTTGCCTTGATTGGGAAAAGCTGTGTCACGCGAAGGTTATGGATTTATTTGATTTGAAAGGTGAAGTCGCGGTCGTGATCGGCGCGACCGGTGTGTTGGGCGGCGCCATTGCCGAAGGCCTGGCTCAGGCGGGCGCCAGCGTCGCGGTCCTGGGCCGAAACGCCGAGCGCGGTCAGGCCCGAGCCGCCGCCATCAAGAAGCTGGGATCCGACAGCGGCTTCTTTTCGGCCGACGCCATGGACCGCGAAAACCTGCGCCAGGCTCACCAGCAAGTGGAGAAACAGCTCGGTCCGCCGACCATCCTCGTCAACGCCGCCGGCGGCAACGACATCAAAGTCACCGTGAGCCCGGACCGCAAATTCGAGCAGATCGTTTTGGAGGACTGGCGCGCGAACTTTGACTTGAACGTCGTCGGGGGCGTCCTGCTGCCCTGCCAGGAATTCGGCCCCGCGATGGTGCAGCGCGGCAAGGGGAGCGTCATCAACATTGCCAGCGTGTCTTCGCATATTCCATTGTCGCGGGTTGTCACCTATTCGGCGGCCAAAGCGGCGGTGCTCAACCTGACCCAGTTTCTGGCGCGTGAATGGGCGCGCAACGGCGTGCGCGTCAACTCCATCACGCCGGGCTTTTTTCCGGCGGAACAAAACCGGCGCATCCTGTTTAACCCGGACGGCAGCCCGACTGCGCGCGCGAAATCGATTCTGGACCACACGCCCATGGGCCGGATGGGCGAAGCGCGCGAACTGATTGGCGTGGCGGTTTTCCTGGCCAGCCCGACGGCCAGCAGCTACGTGACCGGCGCGGACATCCGCGTGGACGGGGGATTTCTGGCGCAGACGATTTGAAGCCCCCCACAGAATTGATTTCACAGCCCATCAAACGCACTTTGTAGTCAAGATGCTCATTGACGCCGCCTCTCCCCTCACCCCGACCCTCTCCCTTGGGGAGAGGGAGCAAACAATTCTGCGCAGGAGAAAGCGGGCGCGATCCAGTCAGACGGAAGCCGCGAGTGGCCAACCCTCTCCTTGGGGAGAGGGCAGGGTGAGGGGAAAGGGGACGTTTGTCCGGCCCGATGCCTCTGAACTCGGACGGGATTATCCGCATCGCGGCTTCGTGCCAGCCTCCGCCCTGGAGTTCCGCCATCGACAAACATGATTTCAAGGATTGCAGACACGCGAGGCGGTTTAAATTCCGGCCAGGCTGGCGAAGTGGTCGTGCAAGCGTGCCCGGCGAAAGATTACCGCGGGAAGCGCGTCCTGCTGATCGTGCCCGATGGCACGCGCACCGCTCCGGTCGGTCTGCTTTTCAAAGCGCTCCACGAACAGATTGCTGAAGCTGCGAAAGCCTTTGACGTTCTCATCGCCCTCGGAACCCACCAGCCCATGTGCGATGCGGCGATCTGCCAGCGGTTGGAGATCGCCGAAGCTGAGCGCGCGGATCGTTATCGCCGCGTGCGCTTCTTCAACCACGCCTGGAATGAACCGAGCGCATTGAAGAAAATCGGCGTGATCCCCGCCGCCGAAATCGCGCAACTCTCCGGCGGCCTGTTTGCCATGGACGTTCCCGTCGAAGTAAACCGGCTGGTGTTCGATTACGACCAGATCATCATCGCCGGACCAGTCTTCCCGCATGAGGTCATCGGCTTTTCCGGTGGAAACAAATATCTGTTTCCCGGCGTCAGCGGGCCGGAGATTTTGAATTTCTTCCATTGGCTGGGGGCCGTGGTCACCAATCCGAGAATCATCGGCAACAAATGGACGCCCGTTCGAATGGTCGTGGACCGCGCAGCGTCGCTCGTGACCGTTCCGAAGCTTTGCTTTTGCATGGTGGTGGCGTTTTCTGATGAAGCCGGTAGGGCTGCGTTGCCGCGCAGCCGACTTTCTGTCGATGCGGCGGAAGCTTCCCCAAAGCTGGTCGGGCTTTTTGCCGGCACGCCAGAATCCGCGTGGGACGCCGCCAGCGAGCTTTCCCGGCAATTGCACATCGTTTACGAAACGAAACCATTCCACACGATTCTCTCCTGCTCGCCCCAGATGTACGACGAGCTCTGGACCGGCGGCAAATGCATGTACAAGCTGGAACCGATCCTGGCGGACGGCGGCGAACTGATCATCTACGCGCCGCACATTTCCGAAGTCTGCGTCACGCACGGCAAAGCGCTCCTGGAAGTCGGCTACCATTGCCGCGACTATTTCCTGAAGCAATGGGACAAGTTCAAACATTATCCCTGGGGCGTGCTCGCGCATTCGACGCACGTCTATGGCCAGGGGACGTATGAAAGCGGCGTCGAAAAGCCGCGTGCGCGTGTGACTTTGGCGACCGCGATTCCCCCGGAGGTGTGCCAGCGAATCAACCTGAGTTACCGCGATCCCAAGACCATCCGCGCCGAAGATTTCGCCAATCGCGAAGCCGAAGGAGTCCTGCACGTGCCGAAAGCGGGTGAAATGCTTTATCGCTTGAAGGACTCGCCAGCGTGGGCGGTGTGAACGGTTTCCCTGCCTCCTGCCGCAGAGGACTTAAGCCTGGCCCGCAGCGCGCCCTTTACTCCCCTCGATTGAGTGAGGTTCTGCGCGAGCCACGGCGGCGCCAGGAAGCGCGCAGGAGGACTTGAACGAAGCCTGGGAAATCGCCGCGCGCGGCCCTATGCGGTTGTCAGAGCGAGGGAAGTTTGACATGCAGAGATTCCTTGCGCAGCACGCCGCCACGACCCCGTCATCGCGGCTATCACGGCTTCTGAATTATTACATGGCGTCGAACGCGCCAGTGATCCGCTTCGGAAAGCACGGCGCCAGCAGCATGTGGAACAAATCCTCGCGGCCCTCTCCATCATTCCGTTCGACCTTGACGCACGTTCGTCCGAGGGATCGAATCGGCGGCATGACACCAAAGATTCTCTCGCGCTTGATTCTGGCTCTTCTCAGCCTGGCCGGGCTCGACACCGCCAATCTGCATGCGGCTTCGGGTCTCACCATGGGCTGGACGAACAACATGCTCACCGTCACCGGTCCGGAAATTCCGGGAGGAAAAATCGACACCTGGTACCTCGAAGCTTTCTGCCGCACGGGTTCCACCAAGCGCGACTGGCGCCAGACCACCATCCCGCAAAAGAGCGAATTGATCTCGGCGGACGCTGATGGAAAACGTTTGCGCCTCCGCACAAAGGTCGAACCGAGCGTTGAAGTTCTCCATGAAATCCGCGCCGGGGCGGACGACGTCACGTTCGATCTCACGTTGAAGAACAGCGGCGATCAGTTTGTCGATGTCGATTGGTTCCAGCCGTGCATGCGGGTGGATCGATTCACCGGGCTCAAGCAAAGCAATTACTTCGCGCGCTGTTTCATCTTCACCGACCGCGGGCTGACGACGCTGGATAAGACCCGGCGAACCGAGGAAGCGATTTATCGCGGCGGCCAGGTTTATGTGCCCGCCGGCATCAATCTCGACGACGTGAACCCGCGGCCGATCAGCCCGGAGAAACCGGTGAACGGCTTGATCGGCTGCTTTTCCGCGGACGGCAAATATCTCCTCGCGACGGCGTGGGATCACACGCAGGAACTTTTCCAGGGCGTTATTGTCTGCATTCACAACGATCCGCGAGTCGGCGGATTGAAGGCGGGAAAGACCAAGAAACTGCGGGGTAAACTCTATTTCATGAAAAACGATCCGGCGGAGTTGCTAAAACGGTATCAGCGCGACTTTCCCACGCGGAATCCGTGATGGGCGGCAGGAAGTGGTTGTGTGGAGACACGAATTTCACAAATTGGCGCGACGGAGGGCGCATAAGGCATCAGGCAACCGAGGCTTCGTTGGTGAAAGACAGCACTGCGATCTGGATTCGTGGAAATTCGTGAAATTCGTCTCTCAAAACGTCCGGCGGCTGCTTGGCGGTACGTCGTGTGAATCGAGCGGCTTGCTGAGTCTGGTTCGAATCGGCTCCTGGCAGTGATACAACGTGTAGCCCAGTCCCGCGCCGAACCCCAGGCCATACGCGGCGCCCCAGAGCAGCATGCCGGGTGTTCCACCGAAAGAGGCGTAAATGAATCCTCCCAGGAAATAGCCGGCCGAGTGAGCCAGGAACAGGACGAGGCCCACTCGCAGGAGATTTCCGGTTGCCGCAAACGCGGTCGTGAATACGAGTGCCAACACCACACTGCCCGCGAGCGATCCGATCCATTCGCCCGCTTTGCCTCGCACGAGAAACCACGCCAGACACCACGACACGGCATACGCTCCAAACCCGGCGGCGAACAACCCGTAGAAGCGCCCCAGCGCGTCCGGACCAATCACAAGCCGGCGCAAATCAAATCCAGCCAGCCCGATGAACACAAGCGCGCACACGCTGTAGAATCCCGCTTCGCCCAGGTTTTCGGAGAGCCGCCTCCCGGCAAACGCCCAGACCGCGAAAACCACCACACTCACGAAGCCGAACCCGACGCCCCCGTGCACCAGCGACTGCGCCAGCGTCGGTATTTCGTGGGACCCGTCCGAGGCTCGAGTTCGAGCCGCGACGCTTTCGGGATCAAAACCAAAAAAACTCATAGGTTGGTGAAGTGAGGAGCGCGGGCTTTAGCCGGCTTCAGCGTCCGCAAGACCGAAGCTTCGGTCTCGCGAGATGCGTCTCGCATTGCCGACGCGAAGCGGCGTGAACGCCGCGCTCCTCGGCAGAAAACTCGTGGATGCACTGAGGCCAACTTCAGCCGGTTTAACGATTTAACCACTTAACGTTTTAACGACATTGGCCGTCTTGCCCCGTTCAGTACTTTGGTATTCCTCGGCCATAGACTGAAGTCTTTCGCCGAGTTCGATCTGAGTTCGGCGCAGCTTTTCGAGTTCGCCTTCGCGGAAGAGCATGCGGATTTCCTGCCGCCAGGCGCGGCTCGTATCGCGCGCCAGCCGCCAGTAGTTCAGCGAAAATACGCCGGCCCACGGCATCACCAGCACCCAAATAGTCGCCAGCCAGGGAGAAATCTGTCTTCCCATCCACCACGCCACGACTCCGTACCACGCCGCGTAAATCGGCAAGCCCAGGCCGAGCCGGACTTGCGAGATCGTCGTTCTGCCGGGCATCTGAACCCGCCGTCCGATTCCGCGCACCACCAGGAAGGGCGCGAGATGGTGCAACGTCGCGAGCAGGGCGGGAATAAAGCCGAGCGCCAGCAGAATCACTTTTCCCACCAACGAAGCAAACAGCATCGTTCCGCGGAGCCGAATGACCGGCGCATGCATATCCAATCCAAATTCCGCAAGGCCTGCGAAATGTTGCCGCAGATCGGCGGCCACCGTTTCGGCGCGCGGTTTATCGCGGGCGAGGAAATGATTGATCGCGTCCGCCACGGCCTTGCGATGGCGCAGGGAAGCGATTGGATCTGAGTTGCCGGCGGCGGGAGGCGGAAAGACAATTTCCAGAAAACCCAGAAAAGGTTCCCAGTTCTCCTCCGTGAGGTGAATGGCCACGTCCTTGATGCGGCGTTCGATCTCGGTTGTCAGCGCCCGCAACGCCTGGCGTTCCTCGCTTCCGTACTGAGCGAGAAACGAAGCGGCTTCGATCGGAGTCCCCACGCGCACCCAGACGGCGCTGCGGAAGCGTTCCTTCCGTTCGTAATTAATGCCGATGGGAATGACCTTCAACTCACGCGCCCCATCGCGCACCGCTTGCATCGCAATGCGCGCGGGCCCGGACCGGATCAAGGCGAGCTTGAGCGAGTCATGGCTCTTGCCTTCCGGGAAAATCCCGACCGCTGCGCCGCGGACGAGCAATCGGGCGCCGGACGCCAGCGTGGCCACGTTTCGTTTGACTTGCGACGGGTCGTCCATCCCCCGGTGCGCCGGGAGCATGCCCAGCGCTCGCAGAGCCTGGCCGAACACCGGAACCTCGAACAAAGGCGCCTTGGCAAAGAATCCCACGGGACGCGCTGTGGCGATCCCAATCAGGACGGGGTCGATCAAAGAATTCGCGTGATTGGCGACCAGCAGAATAGGGCCGCGGCTCGGAATGCGTTCGCGGTTTGAAACCTCCACTTTGGAGTAGTAGAGCCCAATCACCATCCGGACCACTGGGCGAATCCAGGCCATGGCAGATGATGCGGAGAGAGGCATAGTCAAAGTCGGATGGGATAGCAGCGATTCAATCGCCTGAGTTTGACCAAGCCAATGACTTGTCGTCAATGAACCGGATCGTGCTCAGCAGTTTTTTTTAGGCTGCTTCAAGGCTGGACTCCGGAGAGCGCGCAGAAGCAGCCTGAAGGCTGCGGTCCGTGCCATGAACCGGACGGTAGGGCGAGCCTGTCCCCAGCGAGCCGAGTCGGACGTGTTTCACGCGCGTCGAGCGGCTCGCCGGGACGGACTCGCCCGGGCGCTCGTCAAAGATTCGGTTGCTTGAGCACCTTGTCGAGCGTGCTCATCGTTTCGTCCAGCGTGTACTTCAGGTAGTAATCCTTCTGTTCCGGGTCTTTGTTCAGCGATTCGAGCGCGACGTCGGCGGCTTGCGGCGTCTTGAAGAAACTGCACGCCCGCACCGCTTCAAGCCGGACGCGCGGGTGATCGTCGTTCACTTGCACCTTGAGCAAGCCGAGCGGATCCAGCACGCGGTCGCGCCAGTAACAAAGAACGCGTGTGGCCGCGGCGCGCGCGCGCGGTTCGGGTGATCGCAGCATGCGCTTGAGCAAATCCTGGTTTACGACGTTCATGTTCTGGTGCAGCCAGAGCGCCTCCAGCATGTGGTGTTCGTAATCCTTGTCCTTCGTGTCCAGCGTGGTGATCCATTTGCTCAGTGCCGCGATGACGTCGGCGGGTTTTCGCCCGCTCAACTCGATGCGCGTGCGGTAACGGACGCGGTCCTCAGGCTCTTTGAGCAGGTCGAGCAACTTCTCGATGGGTTCTCCGGCAATCTTCGCCGGCTTGCTCAGCGGGCGGCCATTGTAGGTCACGCGATAAATGCGGCCGTGCGAATGGTCGCGGCTGGGATCGCGCAGATTGTGCTGCATGTGACCGATGATCGGATTCTGCCAATCGAGGAACCAGATCGCGCCGTCCGGGCCGATCTCGACGTCGGACGGACGGAAATTCGGGTCGTTGGATGAGACAATCGGCTCGACCTCCGTGGCGCCGAAGCCGGAGCCTTTGTCCTCGAACTTGTATTGCAGGATGCCGAGAAAACCGATGACGTTCGGCACCAGAAGATTCCCCTGCAATTCATCCGGAAAATGGCGGCTCGAAAGAATCTCCGTGCCGGGACAGGGCCGCGTGCGTTGCTTATAGACCGTCTGCATGCCTCGATGCTTCTGCGGATAATCGACGTGCCCGGAGAACGCCGCCGCCCAATAAGTCTGCGCGCCGGTGCCGTCCGTCACGAAATCCTGGCCCCAGCGGTCGAAGACGTGCCCGTGCGGGTTGGCGAATCCGTACGACACGTAGGCGTCGAACTTGAACGTGCGCGGCTCAAACCGGAAAACACCGGCATTCGAGCAGCGCACGGGCGGACCCCAGGGCGACTCCACTTGCGTTTGGTGAAACGTGCCTTCCTGCCAGTAAAGCGCGCCGCCGGGATCGAGCACGAAGCTGTTCGCCGAGTGATGCGTGTCGGCGGAATCCATGCCGTGGACGATGCGGTCGCGCACGTCAGCTTTGTCATCACCGTGGGTGTCTTTCAAAAACATGATGTCCGGGACTTGCGCGAGGATCACGCCGTTGCCCCAGAATTCAAACCCGGTCGGATTGTGCAGTTTGTCGGCGAAGACGGTTTGTTTGTCGGCTTTGCCGTCGGCGTCGGTGTCTTCCAGGATCAGGAGTTTGTCGCTCAACGGTTCTCTCGGATTCCAATGCGGGTAACTGGGCCAGACCGCCACCCAAAGACGCCCTTTTGTGTCGAAAGCCATTTGCACGGGCTTGGCCAAATCGGGAAATTGCTCCTCGGAAGCGAACAGAGAGACGGTCATGTTCTTTCCCGGAGTTATGCGTTTGATGGCGTCTTGCGCGGTGTTGAACTCATGTTTGCCGCCGGGGAGTGGCCCGGGTTTGTTCGATTCCGTTTTCACCGGGGACGGGAGGTTGCTGTCATCGACCTTCAGGTCCTGTCCTTGAGCGACGGCCCAGATGCGCTTGTCGCGGTTGGAGGTCATCACGTCGAGCATGAGCAATTCGCGCTGGAGCACTTCATAATTGCTGGGGAGCTTCCGGTCCGGGTCAGTTTTGTTGACGCTGCGCGCGCTGCCCTTCTCGAAGGTCAGGAACGCGCGGTCGCCGAAAGTCGAATAACCGTCGGTGGCGCGGTAGTGGTTGAACCAATGAAAATTCTTGTCGAGCACCGCCTGGCGGAGTTTCTCGAAGGAATCGAGGGCCGTGGCGGCGTTGTTGCTGAACAGCGCCCGCTCAATTGCCAGCGCCACTTGCCGGTCGCCGCGCTCGTTCAAGTGAACGCCGTTGATCGTGAGCGGCCGGGTTGCTTTCGCGTAAACGTCGAGCGTGGGCGCAAACAAATCAACAAAGAGCACGCCATTGGCTTTGGCGACCTCGGCCATGGCCGCGGTGTAGAGCTTCAGGCGCGCGTTGTTCTCCGAGCCATCCGGCAAGTCGGGCGATTTCAGAAACTCATGAGCGATGGGAGAGAAGAGGACGATGCGCGGGGTGGACTGGCCGTTGTATTTCTGCGCCAACATGTGCTTCAACGTCGCTTCCAGGTCCTTCTTGAATTTGCCCAGTCCGGCCTCGCCCGCGAACGACTCGTTGTAGCCGAAAAAGGCGAAGATCACGTCGGCTTTCGTATTAATCAACTCGAAGCGATTGGTGCCGCTCAGATTGGATTTATCGAAGAGCGCCGCGTCGTGTTTCCTCTGGTTCGGATGAGGAGAGACGCCGGAGAGCCATTCGTCCGGTTTGCCAAAATCCATGGATCGAAGCCGCATGACCAACTCGTCGCCGGAAAAACCGAGGTTGCGGATGACCAGCTCGTGCTTCGGGAAACGCGCTTGGAGCAGCGTCTCCAGCCAGCCGAAGTGCTGCATGCGGTCGGCGAGCGTATTGCCGATGATGCAGATGTGGTCGCCTTTATTGAGCGTGAGGTTCTCCGCGCCGGCCGCCGCGCCGGCGCCGATGAGCAGAGTGAGAAGGCCGAGGAATTTTTTCATGGGTGAATAGACTCGCGTTGTCACGTGTTTCTTCATTTTCGTCCGGAAACAGATCAATTGGCTGCCACACGAAGCTAACAGAAGACCTTCCTTCGGGTCACGAGACAAATTGGGGCTGGCGGAAGGGCCGGGTCCACAAAAAGGAGATCCGACACGAATTGCACGAATTGGCGCGAATCAGGCCTCAGAACCGAGAGTTCAGCCGAAAGCAATGAGAGAATAAAGAATTCATGCCTTGGCATCCTCTCAGTCGCTTATTGGGTGGAATTCGCGCTCATTCGCGAAATTCGCGTCACTCCCCCAACAACAACGATGCGTAAGTTCGCCTCATTCGGGCGAAGGGGTTTGCATGAGCCTGAAGAATTGGGGCGTGGCTAGGATGGGATAGACTACGGAGAGTTTGCGGTCTTCTTCAACGACGACCACCTGCGGAAACGTCCACGCAGCTTCCGGCAATGAATCCGCGACCTGGAGGATGTAGTCCTTGGCCCAACTCGGCCAAGAGCACTTCACGAAGTTCTCGGCCGTCCTGCGGATAGTCAGCGGCACTGGTGCGGTGACGGATACGTTCGAGAAGATCACTGACTCCGGCCCGACGGATGTTGAGTTTGGGGTTACGCCTACGTAAACATGGGTCGAATTCTGGAAGGCCTCCAGAACGTCCGGACCGAGCCGCCCACTCTGCTTCAGTCCACCCGGACCAAAGAGGGTCACGTTTGTCCCGTGCAGCGTGAAGCCCCATGCGCCGAGCGGAGACGATTCACCGTATGCGGACACGACTTCTGTCCCCACCCCATTCAGACGCGGTGGATAGGCGCTTTTGCCTGCCTGGTTCACTTTGTAATACAGCTCGACTCCGTAGGACGCGCCCGCGTCGAACATGCGGAAGAAGATCACGTTCCTTTCGCGGGTCTCTGCGACGGCGCCCGGGCTTACGCTGTTACCTACAAGAAGGATGTGCGCCTCATATTGTCCTTTGTCGGCGGAGGAAACCGCCGGATCGTAAACGAGTAAGTGACTGGTTGGTTATCTGCCGTAAGCCAGGAGAAGTCCGACGAGTGAGTTCGGATGTCATGCCGCTGCTCCGCCCCAAGCATGCCAGGAAACGATGACGTCAAGAGCGAGAGGCCGCCGCCGGTGTCATACACCTTCACATTCAGTGCCGTGCCCGACACAGTTAGGTCCCAGCGATCGAGCGAGTTGAAATGTTCCCGCAACTCAGTGAAGCCAAGGGCGGAAGTCAAATTCGCTCCGATCATCACCAAGATCGTGAAGCCTGTTTTCATAGGATGCAGGCAATGAGGCGCGACACGTATTCCGCTCACGGTCGAATTCGCGCTAATTCGCGAAATTCGTGTCAACTCCGGTACCAAGGCTTAACCGACGCGGCTTGCGGTGGCTATTGGCCGCCGCCACCGGCGCTCTTTGGCGTCTCCGTCGAAACGAAGTAGAAGTCTTTCGTAATGCCGTAGCGCTGGAGCACACGCCGCGTCGCGGCTTCGGTTTCGTCCGCGGCCAAAACCAGGCGGCGCATCGAATCGCTTCGGACAAATTGGACCTGGTGGAATCCCTCGACCGGATTTTCCAGAGCGGTTTTGAGGTCCTGGAGCTTCGCGATCTTCTTTCCGTTGACCTCATCGAGCACGAGGTATTGCAGGTTTTGGTAGCCAAGGTTGTAAATGTCCGGCAGCACTTGCGACAGAAAGACGAGCGAACGGCGCTCTGAAGTCGGTTCCTGTTCGTTGTAGTAGTACAGGCGGAAGGGCGAACGGCGTTTCCATTCCGGTCCCCAACCTTTCAGGAACGAGTCGTTCAAAGGCTGGAACACGAGTCCGCCGACGATGAGATATTCGGGTTCCTGATCGTAAGTCGCGTCGGGCACGAGCGTCGTGGAGTACTCGGCCTTTGGGAGGCGATACGTCACGTCGAGTTCCTTGCCCTCGCGCCAGATTTTCATTTTCACGTCGTCGCCCGCCCAATGGCGGCGCGTCGATAGATTCTCCAGCAAGAGGTGGCCGAAATCGGGATCCGCGTAGTCGCCCTGAGTATCAATGTCAAAGCCGTCGATCTGCAGGATCAGGTCGTGCGGCTTGAGCACGGGCGTGGCGCCGGGCTTGGTGGGGACGTGAATGACGATGACGCCGCGCGGTTCGCCGGGCAGCTTCAAGAAATCCAGGCTCGCGGGGTTCTCCGCGGCTTGCCAATAGAAGTCGAACAAACCGAGGCCGCGATACGTGCCGTTTTTCCGCGTCTCCAGGACCGGACGGATGAACGAGGCGGGGATGGCGGTGCACTTGTTGCCGGCTTGCTGGCTGGTGATGCCGATCACCTGGCCCGCGGCCACAACGGGCTCACCCCAGCCGACGCCCTGGATTTCTGAGCTGACTTCCAATTCCAGGACCGACACAAAACTCAGGCGGGCGGTGTCCACCGTGAACTGGTTGAACTCGGCTTTGCGGTTTTCCAGCTTGCCCTCGCGCCAGCGGACAATCTGGAGCGCGTCGTAGGAGGCTGGTTTGTCGAGCAGCGTCACGGGCTGGAGTCCTTCCCAGAATGCGGGATCGGTCGGCGTCACGACGGCGAGGTTGGCGTGGTAATCAATCCAGGTCACGTCCCCGGTCCACCACCGGCCCCGGCCGCCTTTCTGGATTCGAACGAGCGTGCGGTCGAACATTTCATCGGCCGTAGTAAGGATTTCGCGGTCTTGAAGAATCACACCCGCCTTGTGCGTGTTCTTGGTCCGCTTGGTCCAGGGCTGGAAGTAATCGTATTGCTTGCGCGTGACATCAAGGACAACGACGGACCGCTCGAAGTCGGATTTGCCGTTTTCGGCCGGGGCGGCGTTTGCGGGAGCCAGCATGGCCCCAATGAGGAAGATGGAGGTATGGAGCGCCGCCTTCAGCACAGATGACTCAAGAATCGAGCTAAGGGTCTGTGCAAAAATAAATTCCGGTTTTGCTGGAGGTGATTTCGCTTTCTGGCGAGGCACGACGAAGGAGCATAGCCAGGGCTCTGCGACTGAGGAGAAACGAAGCCAGAAAGCGAAATCGCCCCAGCCCTCCGGGGCGGGGCGGCGCCTGGCCGGCTGCGGCGTTGCTCGTCGGTCACAGCCCCAAAACGGGGATGCTCCCTCCTCGCGCCTTGCATCCGGCCAGGCGGCGCTCCCGCCAAAACCGGAAGTTATTTTTGCACAGACCCTAAAGGAGCGCGGGCAGCTTGCCCGCGAGTTTTTCAAAAATCTCGCCGTACCACCGCGCGGGCAAGCTGCCCGCGCTCCAAGGAAAAGACTTGCTTTCATAAGCGTCGGTCGTTGGGGACACCGTAAGTTTGGAGAATCCGCGGATTGGCTTTGTCCGCCTCCGCGCGATCCAGGCACTCGAACGTGTTGTGCGGGACGAACTCGACGATGTGTTGAGCCGCCTTGGCCGTCTCGAACGCGCGGATCACGTCGTCGAGTTTCTCAATGCGGATGCCGTTGATCTTGTCCACCAGTGTGTGCCCGCGAATCGTGAAGTTCGCGTTGACGGCATCCGGGAGCAAGGAAACCAGGACCACCGGCTCTGGCCGCACGTCGGAGGGCGCTTCGTGGCGGCGATAATAAAGCTCGAAGACCAATTCGGCGTTGGCGGAGTCGGCCCAGTTGCGTCCAAAAGTCTTCATGTATTCCAGGGTGAGCGGCGTGAAGATCATTCCGCCATAGATGAAATAGCGCGGCAACGTGTCGTAGAGATTCCCAATGGCTCGGTCGCCCGTGTAAACGTGAACGGGGATGGACGCCTCTACTTCCTGTCCGTTTCGCCAGATCTTGAGCGGAATGCTCTCGCCGTGTTGAGCTTCTTGAAACGCCATCGCGGCGTGCACGCGGTTTCCCTGAAAGAGAATCGTGCTGTCGCTGCCCACGGTATAAGGCCCAATCTGCAAGACTACGTCTTCTTCCTTCAGCACTTTTTGGGTGGCCGGAATCTGGAGCATGGAATCGACCTTCGCTCCGAGCTCGCCCGGGGGAAGCTTCAGGAAGCGGCGATACGCCGGATTTTGCAGCGTCACCAATCGAATGCCCGCCTGCGGAAACCCGTGATACGTGCCGTCTTCGATGTCCTTCAGAAAGTGGCCGATGACGGGAGGCGGAATGAAAAAGCCGGTGTTTTCCAGGCCAGGCATGCCCTGGAAAGCGACGCCAACCACGAGGCCATCCTGAATCACCGGCCCGCCGCTGTTGCCGGGATTGATCGCGGCATCCGTTTGCACGCCCAGATAAGTGCGATTGCCGATGTGAACGTAGTTCTGCAATTCGATGCGCGAGACGACGCCGCGCGTGTAGGAAATCTGCTCTCCGCCGGCCGGATAACCGTAGGTCACCACGGTGGATCGGACTTTGGGCAACTCGCCGAATTCCAGCGGCTGCATACCGTCAAAGAATTTCTCTTCGTCGACCTCCAGAATGGCGAGGTCGCAATCGTGTCCGATAAACTTCACCCGGGCCAGGTACGGGCGCGGGTCCTGGTAACGGCGAACCAGGATTTGCCGGTCCCAACTGACCACGTGCGCATTGGTCATGATGCGCTTGCCTTTGATGACGAACCCGGAACCGCTGCTGCGTTGCACACCTGTGAATCGCCATGGCTCATTCCAGACTGGCTGCTGGCTGAACGTGCTGATGTGGATCACGGATTTCTCCGGCTCCTCAGACGCGGCAAAAGCGCCGTTTGCCGCCAACAGCACGAACAGCAACGCAACTGATTTCAACCCTGCGGCCACGAGGTAAGGTTGAACCTTTCTCAGCGCGGGGAGGTCGCTCCACCGGAATTCATTCGAGAGCATAGACAAAAAAGATTGGCGCCGCCTTGAGAAACTCAGACCGAACGACGCTTCAGTATTGGGGGTGAACATGAAGACCGGCCCGGCGATGGTCAAGCTTTACTGAATTGCGTGCGGGGCGGGAGAGGCGGGTTGTTTGACAGGAGGTAACGGAGGTAACCGAGAGTCTATCTCTGTTATCTCTGTGGCCTCCTGTTGAAAGTTTGTCCGGACATTCAGGATCGCTGTTGAGATCGACTTCGAATGGATAATCCGTTCGCGCGTCGCTCGATTTCGAAGCTGGAATTTGCGCCAGGGAGCATTAGCTTCATCGCCAATTTATGAAGCAACCCTTCGATTCGATCGAATCCATCCTCGCCGACCTGCGCGCCGGCAAGATGGTCATCGTCATCGACGACGCGGACCGCGAAAACGAAGGGGACTTGATCCTGGCCGCGGAGCACGCGACTCCGGAAGCGATCAATTTCATGACGAAATTTGGCCGCGGCCTCATTTGCGTGCCCACGACTTCCGACCGGCTGAAACAGCTTGGGATCGAACAGATGGTCGTGCAAAACCGCGACACGTTCAAAACGGATTTCCAGGTGAGTGTGGACGCGGCGCGCGGCATCACCACCGGCATCAGCGCCGCGGACCGCGCGCAGACGATCCGAGTCATGGCGGAACCCACGGCGATGCCCAACGACCTGGTCCAGCCGGGCCACGTGTTTCCGCTGCGCGCCAAACCGGGCGGCGTGTTGCAACGCGCCGGCCACACGGAAGCGGCGGTCGATCTCGTGAGATTGGCCGGCTTGCGCTCCATGGCCGTCATTTGCGAGATCATGAGCCAGGACGGTTCGATGGCGCGGTTGCCGGAGTTGGTCAAACTCGCGCGCCGGCACAAGCTCAAGATTTGCACGATCGAGGCGCTCATTGGCCATCGGCGCACGCGCGAGAAATTGGTCGAACGCGTCGAGGTGATCCGGATGCCGACCGATTACGGAGATTTTGATCTGTATTTGTATCGTTCCTGCCTGGATGGCCAGCATCATCTGGCTTTGGTCATGGGAGACGTGGCGAACAGAAAAGGCGTTTTGGTGCGGGTGCACAGCGAATGTCTCACCGGGGACGTGTTCGGATCCCGGCGCTGCGATTGCGGACCCCAGCTTCATCAAGCGATGCGCCAGGTGGCCGAGGCGGGCTGTGGCGCGATTGTGTATATGCGGCAGGAAGGGCGCGGCATCGGGCTGGTTTCAAAAATCAAGGCTTACAAGCTTCAAGAGCGCGGCTACGACACGGTGCAAGCCAATCTGAAGCTCGGCTTTCCGATGGACCTGCGGGAATACGGGCTGGGCGCGCAAATCCTGGTCGATCTCGGCGTCAAGACCATCCGGCTCCTGACGAACAACCCCAAGAAAGTCGTGGGACTGGAAGGGTACGGCCTGGAAATTGTGGAACAAGTTCCCATCCGAGTGGATCCCAATCCGCACAATCGAAAGTATCTTCAAACCAAGCGCGACAAACTTGGACATTTGATTTAATGCAAGCACGCGTTTCCATGGAACCGGTAGGGCGAGCCTGTCCCCGGCGAGCCGATCCAGACGTGTTCCCAGCACGTCGAACGGCTCGCCGGGGACGGACTCGCCCTACCGTATTCATGGTCTTGAATCTATGCTGAAAACGAGTCTTCGAAACCGCAAGAAGCTCGCGCCGCCTGGCGCCCGATTTGCCATCGTCGCGTCCAGGTACAACCAACGTTATGTGGACGCGATGCTGCGCGCGGCGAAAGCGACGTTGGCCCGGGCCGGCGCGCGCGAGATCAATGTGGTGCGCGTTCCGGGCGCTTTTGAGATTCCGGTGGTGGCGGCGAAGCTGGCGGCGCAGTCGAGGCGGCCTTTCTCCGTCATTATTTGCCTGGGCGTCATCCTGCGAGGCGAGACCACGCACGCGCAACACATCGGCGAAGCGGTCAGCCAGGCGCTCGTTCAGATTCAGGTCGCTCACCACGTTCCTGTCATTCATGAAGTTCTGTTGCTGGAGAATGAAGCGCAAGCCCGAGCGCGGTGCCTGAGCAAGACGCACAACCGTGGCGACGAAGCCGCGGGCACGGCGCTGGAAATGGCACGCACCATGGACACGCTTGCGACTTTGTGAAAACTTTCACAAATCGCTTGCTGCTCGAAAAACCGGGTGTTATCGTGCGCGCGAAATTTTAAGCAGCAATACTCGATTCAGATCTATGAAGAAATTGATTGGTTTTTTGGGTGTGGCCGCCTGCGTGGGAACGATTCAAACGGCTTCCGCCGGTGACATCACGGGGAAAGTCACCTTGAAAGGCACGCCGCCTCCCGCTCCGGAAATGCCGTTAAAGGCCGACCCGTTTTGCGGCAAGATTCCGGAAATCGCGGGCGCTGCTTCGAATCCGCGCATGCCGTTTTACGCCGTGGACAAGAGCGGAGGATTGGCCGATGTGTTCATCTACATCAAAGAAGGCGCCAAACCCGCCCCGCCTCCGGCTCAGCCGGTCGTCATCGACCAGGTGCAATGCCAGTACACGCCTTACGTCGTCGGCCTGCAGGCGAAGCAAAAGATTCTGGTCAAGAACTCGGATCCCCTCATGCACAACGTGCATCCGCAGCCGACCGTTGCCGGCAACAAAGAATACAACAAAGCGCAACCGGCCAATGCGGCGCCGCTGGAGTTTGTGTTCGACAACCCGGAAATCTTTTTGCGGTTCCGCTGCGATGTGCATCCCTGGATGTTCTCCTATGTGGGCATCGTGGATCACCCCTACTTCGCGGTTTCCGGCAAAGATGGAACGTTCAAAATCGCCAACGTCCCGCCGGGCGAGTACACGATCGAAGCCGTGCATCGCAAGACTCATCTTGCGGGCGGCAAAGGCCTGACGCAAAAGATCAAAGTCGGTGCAGACGGAGCCAAGGCAGACTTTACTGTCGAAGTACCAGCGCAGTAACTTGCGCCCCGGTTCCCATCGTTTTTTAGTCGCCGCTGCGGCGCATGGCTGCAGCGGCGTTTCCGTTCGTCGCAAAGAATGACTCGGTCAAACCACAGCCTCTGGCTGAACCGTTTCGCTGTTTTCACGGCGCTCGCAACGCTGATTCTGATTGGAATCGGCGGGCTGGTGACGAGTCATGGAGCGGGGTTGTCGGTGCCGGACTGGCCCACCACTTACGGTTACAACATGTTCCTTTTTCCGCCGTCGTATTGGATGGGAGGAATTCTCTACGAACACACGCATCGGCTCTTCGCTTCGTTCGTCGGCTTGCTCACGACCATCCTTGCCGCCTGGCTTTGGATCAAAGAGCCGCGGCGTTGGGTGCGCTGGCTCGGCGTGGCCGCCTTTTTCGGAGTGGTTCTTCAGGGCGTTCTCGGCGGCTTGAGAGTCACGCTCCTTCAGAATTCGCTCGGCTTCGTTCACGCGACGGCAGCTCAGCTTTTTCTCTTGCTGGTCAGCATCATCGCTCTCGTAACCTCCGCGGCGTGGGCGAACATGGCTGCGAACGAGACCTGGGATCGCGCCTCCAAAGGTTTGCGGTATCTCCTGCTCGCCGCGACGTCGCTTGTGTTCCTGCAATTGATTCTGGGGGCCACGATGAGGCACCAGCACGCCGGCCTGGCGGTCCCGGATTTTCCATTGGCCTACGGCAAGCTCTGGCCACCGACCGGCGCCGCGTTTATTGATTCGGTCAACGCCCGGCGCATGGACCTCACGGATCCGAATCCGATCACCGCTTTTCAAATTGTGCTCCACATGACGCATCGCCTCGGAGCGCTCGTCACGTTGCTCGCAGTGGGGGCATGCGCGTGGCTCAGCCGGCTGCAACTCGGGGGGCGTGCCGGGCTGTCGAAGGCTTCGTTGGCGTGGTTAGGCCTCATCGCGTTCCAGGCTGCGTTGGGCGCGGCGACGGTGCTCAGCCGGAAAGCCGCGGATGTGGCGACGCTTCACGTCATGGCTGGCGCGGCGAGTTTGGTGGCGGGAGGGCTGCTTTGCTTGGCGGTGCGGCGATTTTCGTTTGCGCGAAGCAAAGCCGAAGACCTTCCCAGCCAGTCTGGTGCGGCTTTGCGCGCTCCGCGAACCGAGACGGCTCTGACTACCGGATAGTTCTTCATGAAAGCTTCCGCTCCCTCCATTCCCACATCTCCATCCGCTGAGCGAGCGGGCTTCGGTGTCATCCTGGAACTGGCTAAGGCGCGTTTGACTTCGCTGGTGTTGCTCACGACGCTGGTGGGATTCTACCTCGGAAGCCGCGGCACACTGGATTACATGCTCTTGTTCCACGCGCTGTTGGCCACGGGATTGGTGGCGAGCGGGGCGGCGGCGCTCAATCAGCATTTGGAACGCGAGTATGACGCCCGGATGCCTCGAACTTCGGGGCGGCCCTTGCCTTCGGGCCGCGTTCAGCCGGAAACCGTGTTGATTGCCGGCGTGGCCGCCTCAATCATGGGCTTGATCTACCTGGCCACAGCCGTGAATTGGCTCACCAGTTTGTTGGGCGCAATCACGCTCGGCACTTATCTCTTCGTTTATACACCGCTCAAGCGGGTCACGACGCTCAATACGATCGTCGGCGCGATTCCGGGCGCGCTTCCGCCGGTCATGGGCTGGACCGCGAGCCGGGGCGAGGAGAGTCTGGGAGCGTGGACGCTCTTCGCGATCCTCTTTCTCTGGCAAATTCCTCACTTCCTCGCCATCGCCTGGATTTACAGGGATGACTACGAGAAAGCCGGTTACGCCATGCTGCCCGTGTTCGATGAGACCGGGAGCCGGACGCGCCGGCACGTCATGGCGTCGAGCCTGGCGCTGCTGATCGCCAGCCTGAGTCCATTCTGGGCGAACGTAACGGGAAATCTGTATCTGGCTGGCGTGCTGGTTCTCAATTTGGCCTTCGTGACATTGGCCATTCGATTCTGCAAACACCTGACAACAACCCGCGCGCGGCAACTTTTTTTTGCCTCGATCATTTTTCTGCCGGGCGTGTTGACGTTAATGGTGCTCGATAAAGTGCGGTAGAAAGAGCAACCGGCATTCTCCCGTTGACACTGTCCAGAGCGAGAAGTTAACTTGCGCGCTTAAAATTTTTGACCTAAAAGTTTTAACACCAAAAACCAGTTCGTCCATGCAGCCGACCACTCAAGCAGCTCATCATGCCGGAGCTCATGAAGCTCACCACGAAGACATTGGATTCTGGCGGAAATACGTCTTCTCCACCGACCACAAGGTCATCGGGATTCAATACGGTTTTACGGCGCTGCTGTTTCTGCTCGTGGGTTTTTCGCTGGTGCTCATGATGCGCTGGCAAATTGCGTATCCGGACAAACCCATTCCGCTGGTTGGATCACTTTTGCACTCCGCTCTGGGTGATATGGCATCTCCCGTCGTGGACAAGGCCACTGGCGCGGTGCGCGGCTATTCCATGTCGCAGGATCTCTACAATGCCTTCGGCGCGATGCACGGAACGATCATGGTGTTCCTGGCGATCGTGCCGCTGGCTTTTGCGGCGTTCGGCAACTTCGTCGTGCCGCTCCAGATCGGGGCGCCGGACATGGCCTTCCCGCGCGTGAACATGGCGAGTTACCACGCTTATGTCCTCGGCGGCGTCATCATGCTCACAAGCTTTTTCATCCCCGGTGGAGCGGCGCAAGCAGGATGGACGTCTTATTCGCCATTGGCGACCTACATTCCGACCCAGGGCCAGACGTTCTGGCTAATCGGGATGGTATTCCTGATCACTTCCTCCCTGCTAGGCGCGGTCAACTTCATCGCCACGATCATCCAACTCCGCGCTCCGGGAATGACCTGGATGCGCTTGCCCTTCTTCGTATGGGCGCAATTTGTCACTGCGTTTCTCTTGCTGCTTGCGTTCCCGCCGCTGGAGGCCGCCGGGGTCATGCAACTCATGGACAAGGTCGCCGGCACGAGTTTCTTCCTGCCTTCCGGCCTGGCTCCGGGCGGCGCTTTCTCCAGCATCAGTGGCGGCGGCAGTCCGTTGTTGTGGCAGCACCTGTTCTGGTTCCTGGGACATCCGGAAGTCTATGTCCTGATCTTGCCGGCGATGGGCGTCGTCGCGGAGATCATCGCCAACAACACGCGCAAACCGTTGTGGGGTTACAAATCCCTGGTCTACTCCGTGCTCGCGATCGGGTTCCTGTCGTTCATCGTCTGGGCGCACCACATGTATCTGACCGGAATGGGGACCAAGATCAGCACGTTCTTCCAGACGACGACGATGATCATTTCCATCCCGTCGGTGATCATTTTGAGTTGCTTGCTCATTTCGCTCTGGGGCGGATCGATCCGGTTCAACACGCCGATGCTGTTTGCGTTGGGATTCTTGCCGATGTTTGGCATCGGCGGTCTGACCGGGCTTCCGCTGGGCCTGAACTACAGCGACATTCATCTCCACGACACTTACTATGTGATCGCGCATTTCCATTATGTCGTCGCGCCGGGAACGATCTTTGGCCTGCTGGCCGGAATCTATTTTTGGTATCCGAAAATCACCGGGCGGATGATGAGCGAATTCTGGGGCAAAGTGCATTTCTGGCTTTCGCTGATCTTCATGAACCTGGTGTTCCAGCCTATGTTCTCGCAAGGCATGGCGGGCATGCTCCGGCGCATGTCGGATGGTGGCGCGCAATACTCTCTGGCCAGGGTCGGCAAAGACGCGATCGGCGGGCTGACCGACAGCATCATGCACTGGAACGTCACCATCTCGTGGGCGGCGGTCTGTCTTGGGCTGGCCCAAATTCCATTCATCATCAACTTTTTTTGGAGCATTAAGCACGGCCAGAAGGTCACTTCGGACAATCCGTGGGATGCCACCACACTGGATTGGCAGACGCCGACTCCCCCGCCCCACGGCAATTTCGCGACCGCGCCTCAGGCTCACCGCGGGCCGTACGACTACAGCGTGCCCGGCTCGTCGAAAGATTTCTCGCCGCAGAACCAGCCGGCCTGAACCAAACCTTACCCCCCACCTCCATACCCCCATTTCATGGAAATTCCACACATTGTTCACCCCCGCCAGGACACTGGCCTTTACAACGCGAAGGTGGGCATCTGGCTGTTCCTCGCGTCCGAAGTCATGCTCTTCGGGGGATTGTTCTCCTCTTACATCATCCTGCGCATCGGAGCGGTGCCTGGAGATTGGGTGCATGGGATGCTGAATATCCCGATCGGGACCTTTAACACTTTTGTGCTCATTGCTTCCAGCGTCACCGTCGTGCTGTCGTGGTCGGCGCTCAAAGTCGGGAACTTCGCGAAGTACCGGGTCTTGCAAGCCATCACGATCCTGTGCGCGCTGGGCTTCCTCGGCATCAAGTCGTTCGAATATCGGGAAAAATTCCTGCACTACGAAGTCTGGAAGAAAGACGGCACCCGGCTCCTGGGACATATTGAGCATAATGGTGGACATCCCATGTTGTGGAACCTGCAAAAGCTCCAGAGCATGAAGTTGGACTCCATCAAATTCCTGCCGGACCCGGATCATTACCGCATGACCTCGAAGGAAATGGCCCACGCGAGACACGAGGCCCATGGCAAGCCTCATGAGCCGCTGACAATCAAGACCGACGAGATTCAGCGGCTTTCCTCATTTGTTCCGGCGCACAGCACTTACTTCGGAATCTATTTTACACTGACCGCCCTTCACGCCTTGCACGTGCTCGGAGGCGCGATCGTCATCGGTTATATCTGGGGTCCTGGCGCCAAGCTCTGGAAGCTCGATCCGGAGCGATATATCAACCGCGTCGAGGTCTCCGGTCTCTTTTGGCATTTTGTCGATTTGGTCTGGATTTTCCTATTCCCCGTCCTTTATTTATTGCCAGGAAATATATGAGTCACGATTCACACGCCGTTTCAAAACACGTTCGGATTTACGCCATCGTCGGCATTGCCTTGCTCATCGGCACGGTGATCACCGTGGCGGTGAATTACCTCCATTTCGATAGCGTGGCGCTGGCCATCGCCCTGGCGATGCTCATCGCAACCGTGAAGGCTTTTCTGGTTGCCGGCTACTTCATGCACCTGATGTCCGAGAAAAAAATGATTTACTGCATTCTCGGCGCGACCGCGTTTTTCTTCGCGGGCATGATGTATCTCACGATCTACGCTCGAGACGACATGCCGCACGGATCGTTGCACACTGGCAGCATCAAGACACTTGAGGCGCCCGCCAAGACGGCTGCGCACTGAACCATGTCCTTAAAGGCCATCCACATCGTTTTCATCACCGCTTCGACATTGCTCGCGATCGGCTTTGGCGCGTGGTCCCTGAACAACTACTTCCAGGGCCTGGGCACACGAGCCGATTTATGGATGGGGATCGTATCCATAGGGGCCGCGCTTGCTCTGGTGTGCTACGGCGTGTATTTCCTCAAGAAACTGAGAAACGTCAGTTACCTATGAAACACCGAATCCCACGCCTCGGTTTGATTTGCGCCTGTCTCATGGCCACGGCGCAGTCCACCCCGGTTTTGGCTTGCGCGGTTTGCTTCGGCAAATCCGACAGCGCCCTGGCCAAAGGATTGCACTGGGGCGTGATCAGTCTGCTGGCCGTGGTTCTCTCCGTGCTTGCGGCCATCGCTGTCTTTTTCATTTACCTGGCCAAACGGTCTGCTTCGATCACCGAGAACAGCGTTTCGGCCTCTCAACCGGTTGCTGACACAACTCATAAAGTCTGATGATTCGCGAACTTTTAGGACTGCCCGTGCTGGCTTCCGAGCACGGCGAACGGGTGGACAACCTCATCATTTACATGCACTGGCTCATGGCGGTTCTCTTCGTGGGCTGGATGGCCTATTTTGTCTATGTGGTCTGGCGCTTCCGCACAACCCGGAATCCCAAGGCCGACCATATCGGAGCGCGCGGACATAGCTCGACCTGGATCGAAGGACTGGTCGCGCTGGTGGAAATGGTTTTGCTGTTCGGATTGGCCGTGCCCTGGTGGATGCAACTGGTGGATCGGCCTCCCAGCGAAAGCGAATCAGTCGTTTTGCGCGTCGTCGCGCAGCAATTTGGCTGGAACGCGCGCTACTCCGGAAAGGACAACATCTTCGGGAAACAAGACGCGCGCCTGGTCAATTCGACGAACAAATTCGGCGCCGACCCGGTTGATCCCCAGGGCAAAGACGATTTCATGACTTACAACGACGTCCATGTGCCGTTGGGAAAACCGGTCATCATCCATCTGACCTCGATGGACGTGATTCACTCTTTCAAGGTCATCGCGCTGCGAGTCTGCCAGGATGCGATCCCGGGCCTGAGCATCCCGGTTTGGTTCAAGGCGAAGAAGGAGGGGAAATACCAGATCAATTGCGCGCAGCTTTGCGGGGCCGGCCATGCGACTATGGCGGGCGGATTCATCACCATCGAAAGCCAGCAGGCCTTCGACAACTGGGTCGCCCAGCAAAGCAAGGCGGGCGGCGCGTCGTCCGGGTCGTTCGAGTAGGTGGCCGATTTGCCTGCAAAATTCCGATTCACCTGGCTGATCGGCCTCGCTCTCGGCGTTCTCACGCTGGCGGTGCTTCTCTTCTGGACCGACATCAAGGGATCGCGCGCTCCCCTTCCGGTTTACGGCCAGGTGGCTGACTTCGGCGGGTTGACCAATCAGTTGGGCGCCCCGGTTTCCCTGGGAAACTTGCGCGGACAGGTGTGGGTCGCCGATGTGATTTTCAGCCGTTGTCCGACGGCGTGTCCTGGCATGACCCTGCGAATGCGCGAACTGCAAGCGGCGCTGCCCGCGAACGCGCCCGTCAAACTCCTGTCACTCACCACGGACCCGGAGAATGACACACCAGCAATCCTCAAACGCTATGCGGAACAGTTCGGCGCAAATCCGGATCGGTGGTGGTTTCTGACCGGGCCGGAGGACAAGGTGCGGCACGCGCTGACCAACAGCCTCAAACTGAGCGCCGTCGAAACTCCGCCCGCCCTCCGCACAAACCAGTTCGACCTCTACACGCACAGCACGCTGTTTGTCGTGGTAGACAAACAGTCGCGCATCCGGGCGGCGGTCGAATCGTCGCAGCCGGGATGGAAAAAGCAGATCCTCCATGACATCGACCGGCTCTTGCGCGAAGGTTGAAAATGAGCCTGTCGGATTTGCCCGCGGTCAACGCCTGCCTGAATTCACTCAGCGCGATCTTCCTCAGCGCCGGATACTATTTCATCCGGCGCAAGAACCAGACCGCCCACCGCAACTGCATGGTAAGCGCGTTCGCGACTTCAACGCTCTTCCTGATCTGCTACCTGGTCTATCATTTCTACGCAGGCCGGACGGTATTCAAGGATCCTGCGTGGTTTCGCCCCATTTATCTGGCCATTCTGTTGACGCACACGGTCCTGGCGGTCGCGATCTTGCCGCTCGTCCTGGTGACGCTCGCGCGCGCGTTGCGCGGGCGATTCGAAGCGCACAAGAGAATCGCGCGCTGGACCTGGCCGATCTGGATGTACGTTTCGGTCACTGGAGTGATCATCTACTTGCTCCTGTATCAAATCTTCCCGCAGCGCTGACGCGAGCAGTTGCTTCGAAAAGGAGGTAACGGAGGCAACAGAGAGGGGAGAGTCACTTAACTTCCCGAAAAGGTGGCTGACGCCGTCCGATGGCGTCCTGGCAATCCAGAGGTTTGCCTTACATCTTTAAGAAATTACGAAATCACTTTTGCCACTGATCTACCTCTGTTTGCTCTGTTTACTCCTGTTCAACTCCGGTCAATCTTCGTGCCGAGGTGGTGGCGGTGCGGGTCCGGGCAGCGGTTGCGGCGCGCTGAGTTTCTTGTAGATCCAGGCTTCCAGCGGGCGCAACGGGCGAAGCCAGCGATAGAAGGGCGAGTAGAACACGCGGAGCCGGATCACCGAGAGCACAATGCCCAGCGCCCCTTTGTTCAGCTTGATCTTCGATCCTAACTGGTCGGTCCATTCCGTGGGAACTTCCAGCACCAAATAGCCGCTCCGCTTGAGCGAATAGAGCAAGTTGATGTCGAACGCCACGTCCGCGATCCGCAAAGCCGAGTGAATCGTCTCGACCGCTTCCCGGCGCATCACTTTGGCTCCGCATTGCGTGTCTTTGATGTTCATGCGAAACAGAAACTGCACGAACGCATGAAACAGCCGGCTGAACACTCGCCGTTGTTTGGACTGGCTCTGGTGGAGCAGCGATCCCGGCAGCCAGCGCGAGCCGATGACGCAGTCCCCTTTGCCGCAGTGGCGCACCAGGTCCAGGAACGCGGCCGGAGCCGTTGCTCCGTCAGCATCCACGTAGCCGATCAGATCGGTCGTCGGCGCGAGCTTCAGCCCTTCAATCAACGCGCCGCCCTTGCCGATCGGCGCCGGGAAATTCAGCGCGCGAATTTCGGGAAAGTCGGCGGCCACCCGCTCGACGACGCCCATCGTGTCATCCACGCATCCGTTCAAGACGACGACGATTTGGAATTTACCGGCGTAGTGCTCGCGGAAATGTTGGGCGTACGCGCGCAGAACGGGCCCGATGCGCTGTTCCTCGTTGTAGGCCGGAATCAGCAGCAATAGGTCTGGAGTCGCACTCGACACCGGGATGGTTTACCGGACCGGTCTCAAAAAAAAAAGGCCAGGCTTTCGCCCGGCCTCTTCGCTCCGGCTGTGTCAGTAACTTACTTCTTGATGCGATAGAATTTGGCGTTACCGGAGAACGCGATCTCCGCGGGACTCTTCGCTCCGGCCACGTCTGCCCAGGGGCCTGTCAACGCGTCTGCGGATTGCAGCGTGCCTTCGAAGGTGAGTTTGAGGCCCGTATTCGTCCGCTCGAAACCGAGTTTCAGCGGAGGCGGCGCCAAAGCCGAACCTGCTTTGCCGAGGTCATAGACTTGCTGCGCTTCCGCTGGCGACAACGCACGATCAAAGATGGCCACTTCATCGGCCAAACCCCGCCAGCGCTCTTGCGTTCCCTGCCCGCCGAGGTACAGAGGCTGCGGGTTTTTTGGCGTGCCGGTGATCGTTGTGGGCGTGCCGGACTGTTTGCCGTCCAGGTAATAGGTCAGCGTGTTGCCTTTTTTAACCACGAGGTGGTGCGCCCACACGTTCGTGACGAAGTCGGTGTAGTTGATGTTTTGGGGGGCCGCGTTGAAATGCCATTCAAAGTTACTCGGAGTAAATTTGATGAACTCACGCGGCGAGAAGTCTGCCCCTGACGCATTGTAACGATTACCGAAAACAATATTGTTATTGGGCGCGGAAGCTGTGCCGGTCATGTCCGATTTGACCCACAGGGACCACGTGAAGTCGCTCGTCAGAGTCATGGCGGGCACGATGGTTCCGAAGTTGATGACGTTCGTGCCGGTGGCCTTATAGACGTTGCCGCGCACGGCATCCTTCACCCACGAACCGGCCGTATTGTTGACGATTTTTCCGTTGTTCCCCTTGCCACTGGAGTCAGCGACCACGTCGCCACTCGACTCATCCATGCGCCAATACGCGAGCAACCCCGTCAGGTTTCCAACGCTGGGTGAAGTTGGTGCTGGGTCTCCTGAGGTGACGCGGATGTTGTCAAACCCGACAATTTCGTTCCACCAGGTCGTCAACGCTTCGATGCGGATGCCGATCTTTGAAGGATTGCCTGGAATGTCGTAAGTCACATCCTCGAACTTCAGGCCGAGCCGAGTCGGCTTCTTGGCATTGGTCGTGACGTCATTGAAGTATTTGTCGTTTGCGCTCGGGGCGGTGAAGTGAATCAGCGGCGCGTTCGTGTCGATCTCGAGCGGACCGTCGCCATCTGGATCAATGAACACTTTGAAATAATCGCCTGTTTCAAAGTCCAGATAAGTCGCGGCGAGCGCGATCGTGAGCTTGAGTTTGGGCTTGCCGGCAGTATTGATGGGTTTGGTAAAGGTCAACGTCTTGACCGCGACGTCAGTGGCAAACTTATTCAGAGCGGATCCGGCAAAGAAGTCGTTGCCCTCGTGACCGCCAAAGGGCCCGCCGCCATAGACCGAGCCGCCGTTGGCGCCGCTTTCCACCAGCACGATAAAGGGCACCTTCTGCTTTACATTGGGATCCGCCGCGGAAGCGCGTTCGAAAGTCGCGAGTGTCACCGCCCCAACCGGAATATCGCTACCAATACTGTCGAAGGACGATGGGCCTGTTACCGCTTTGAAGGAACCCGTCTTGCCACCCGCCGCGGCGTGGCCTGCGGCGGCGATGGTAATGTCGCCCAGGTCCAGATCCGCCTGGGTGGCGCCGATGGTGCTGACGAGTTCATCGTCGTGGTCGGGGCCATTGTACGTCAGCATCGGAGCAGCGTATTGCGCGAAACGGCTCGGATTGCCAGTGTTGCCGTTGCTGGATTTGATGACGACATCGAAGTTCGGCGTCTTCGGCAAATCCGCGCCGTCGTCCTCGATGATTTTATAGCCCTTCGCCATCAGGTGGTCGCGAAGAACTTCGTCCCCAGGCCCATTGGGCGCGGGCGAAAACATCACCGTTGCTCCGGCTTTATTGTTCGCGAGCCATTTGACGGTTGACTCGAACAGCGCCAGAAAAGCCGGCGTCACCAGGGACGACTCGATGCTGTGGTGCCAATACATGATCGCTCTGCGAGCCGGGGTAGGCCCAGGCACGCCCACGATGGAGACTTTCGATTTTCGCGCCCAGTAAATCGGGCCCGCCTGATCCTGATTGCCGATCTCCGACCGAATCCGGGGCACTTCATACACATCGCTCCCTTCCGTGACGTAGCGAGTGCCTTCGCCCTCGGTTTCGAAGCCTTCTTGAAACAGGATCTCCTGCGCGTTGAGCGCGCAGGGCAAAAACACAAGGCTAGCGCCTAACATCAGCGCGAGGCGACGTGCAGGGGGAATTACTCCGTTAGAACGGTTGATGTTTGACATAGGCAAAACTCCTCTTGGTTGTTGATTCCGACCGACAATTTTGGGCCAGTATGCATTGGTGAACGCTGACACTCGGATTAGGAACGCTGGTATAGAACCAAACCCCGCCTAAAAGACAAGGAAAAAGGGAGATGCTGTAGAATGCTATCGGGTTGCAGTGAAGTCGTGGCCGTCGCCCCTCCCGCTTGATAACTCGTAATCCTACCCTTAGGGATTAGGATTAAGATTATGATGAAGAGTAGGAGTTGCGCGGGAGATTAAGCCAGGGAGTTGGCGGTCAAGGTTTCACGCGATGACCGCGGTCACCGGCGTGCCTTCGGAGATCGGAAGCGGACGCTTATCGATGCCATAGACTTCCGTGTGCGGGTCGATTCCCAGCAAATAGTAAATCGTCGCGGCCAGATCTTCAGGCCGAACGGGGTTCTCCGCCGGATACGACGCCGTCTTGTTGGAAGCGCCATAGACGAATCCGCGTTTCACGCCGCCGCCCGCCAGCAACACCGTGTAACAGTCCGGCCAATGGTCGCGGCTGGCTTTCTCGTTGATCTTAGGCGTGCGCCCAAATTCGCCCATCCAAACCACGAGCGTGGTGTCCAGCAAGCCGCGCTGGTCGAGTTCCTCCAGCAAAGTCGGCAAGGTCTGGTCCGTCATCGGCAAATGATATTTCTCCAGGATCGGGAACATTTTCTTGCCGTTGTTGCCGTGCGTATCCCACCCGCTGCCCACGTCTCCGCCAATGTTGGCCGAAAAATGGACCGTGACGAACTTCGTGCCCACTTCCACCAACCGCCGCGCCAGCAGGCAGCTTTGCCCGTACGCGGTGCGACCGTAGCTGTCACGAACCGCATCCGGCTCCGCGGACAAATTGAACACTTCGCGCAGCTTTGGGGAATCGAGCATGGCCAGGGCCTTTTCATAATACGCGTCCATCCCGCGCGCCTTGGCCGAGTATTCGAGAAGGCGCGACTGGCCGTCGATGATCTTTTGAATGGAGCGGCGGTGCGTCAAACGCTCGTACGTGACCGAAGCGGGTAGGTTCAATTCCGGCAGCTTGAAGTCGGGTTTGCTCGGATCACGCGTGATCAACAGCGGATCGTGAACTTTGCCCAGAAAACTGGCGTGCTGGCCGGGCGTAATCGTCCCGTCGCCAATCACCCACGGCAACGCGACAAAAGTCGGAATCGCTCCTTCGGCGGGCGCCAGTTTATCGATCACCGAACCGGGGGCGGGGAACAACTCCGGCGAATCGCGCAGGGTGATGTCATCCACCGGCGGCGCATGGCCGGTGAGCGCGTAGTACGAAGCCGGATTGTGATTCTTCATGTGGTGATGCACCGACCGGATCAGGGTCACCTTATCCATGACCTTCGCGAGCCTGGGCAGCCGCTCGTTGATCGCGATGCCGTCCGCTTTCGTTGCAGCGGGTTTGTGGGATCCGCGAATGGCTTCCGGCGCCTCCGGCTTCATGTCGAACATGTCGATGTGGCTCGGCCCGCCGAATTGATAGAGGAAGATCACTGATTTCGCCTTCGCCAGCGGCCCTTTCTTCTGCGACTCCGCGGCCCGCAGCAAGCGCGGCATGGTCAGGCCCAACAGGCCGAGTCCGCCAACCTTCAACAGGTGGCGTCGGGAAAAACTGACGTTGCGAAAGCCCGGGCAGGCGCAGGAATCAGTGGTCGGCTTCATGACCTCAGTTTAGCACCCGCGGGACAAATGGGAAGAGCGTAGCGCGCCGAGGAAGGAGCATTTCACTTTCTTGCAGGCTTCACTTCAAAAATGAACGCCTTCGGCGAGTGCCGGGGCTTCTCCCTCACCTTGGTCCGCTCCCGCTGGGTGAGGAAATCGCGTCGTCTGCGTTCGTCCAAACTTCGTCGGTTGCCCTCCCCACGAACCTGATTCAACCACGGATTACGCGGATAACACGGATAAGAGCGTTTCTTCATCCGCGAAATCCGTGGTTAAAAAATCTGTTCAGGGGTTCAATGCGCGAAGTTTTGCTTGGGAGAATTCTCTCCCAGCGGGGGGAGGGGGAGGGGGAACCAACCGATTTCACAGCAGTGCAAGAGGGTGAGATGCGCCCGCCGAGGAAAGGCGAATGCCGAAATCCGAATGACCAAAGAATTCCAAATGACTAAACTCGAAACCCACGCCCGCAGGCCGCCGCATTTCGTGCATTCGGCATTTGATCATTCCTGGACTCACCGTTCTTCCTCCGCGGTCCGGCTGAGCAGGCGCGCGGACAGCACCTTTTGCGACGGCACGTAGCCGGCGACGAATCGTTCCCGGAACTCCGAGAAAGTCCCCGCCGTCAGATGAGCACGGATATCGCTCATCAATTGGAGATACATGTGGGAATTGTGAACACTGAGCATGCGAAGCCCCAGAATCTCCCTCACGTTCAGCAAGTGCCGGAGATACGCGCGTGAGAAATTCCGGCAGGCGTAACAGACGCATCCTTCTTCAATCGGACGCCAATCGGCTTTGTTGTAGCCGGCCTTGATGCTGATGGTGCCCTTTGTCGTAAAGGCCGTCCCGTTGCGAGCCACGCGCGTCGGCAAGACGCAGTCGAACATGTCCACCCCGCGCGCGACCAGTTCCACCATCTGAGCGGGCGTTCCAAGGCCCATGGCGTAGCGCGGGCGGTCCGCCGGCAAGAACGGCTCGGTCATTTCCACGGCGGCGAACATCTCCGGCTCCGGTTCGCCGACGCTGACTCCGCCGATGGCGTATCCGTCAAAGCCCAGCGCTACAATTGCTTTGGCGCATTCCTCCCGCAGGGCCGGATTCGAGCCGCCCTGCACGATGCCGAACACTTGCTGGCCGGAGGCGCGGGGTTGTTCCCGGCATTCTTGCGCCCAGCGAATCGTTCGCTCCACTGCCGCGCGAGCTTCCCGCGGCGAACAATTATGCGGCGGACATTCGTCGAACGTCATGGCGATGTCCGAGCCGAGCGCGCGTTGGATCGCCATCGTTTCCTTGGGGCCAAGGCTCAGCAATGAGCCATCCACGTGCGACCGAAACTCAACGCCGTGCGCGAGAATCTTCCGAATCTTCGCGAGGCTGAAAACCTGGAAGCCGCCGCTGTCCGTCAGGATCGGATGCGGCCAGTGGATGAACTGATGAAGCCCGCCGCCAGCCTGGATGATGTCCAGCCCCGGACGAATGCTCAGATGATAGGTATTGCCCAGAATGATCTGGGTGCCCATCTCCAGCAGCTCGCGCGGGTCCAGCGCTTTGACGCTCCCTTGGGTGCCGACGGGCATGAACACCGGTGTTTCGATGATTCCGTGCGGAGTGGTGAACCGGCCCAGGCGTGCCTTGGAACGCGGATCCGTTTTCAGCAGTTCAAACATGAATGCCGCGAAGGAACGCCGAGAAGCTCGAAAAAAGGAAGCCAAAAGCGCCTCGCACTGGATCCCCTCAATTCACGACGTGGGGCGACGCTCCTGCGGAGCCTCGCCCCACCATCAACTGAGGCATAGCTCGCACTCGCTGAATCGTAATCCTAATCTTGATCTTAATCTTCTCTGCGAACTGCTCCGAGCCAGGCCCGTGTCGGAGAATTGCCTTGTCCGCAAGACGCGTTGGGCGTAGGAAACACCCATGCCTAATTCATCCCTTCCCAGCGGGACGGCCTTTCCCATCAGCCGTCGAAACTTCCTCACCAAATCTTCCCTCGTGATTGGCGCGGCGGCGCTCTCCGGGCCATACTTCCTTCGCGGACAGAACCTCAACAGCAAACTCAACATCGCCGCCATCGGCGCCGGAGGCAAAGGGGCCAGCGACACCGACAATTGCGCGGAGCTTGGGGAAAATATCTATGCGTTGTGCGATGTGGACCTCAAGACACTCGAATCGCGAACCGCATCCAATGCGCCGAGCAGCGACGCCTCCGGCAACGCGCGCCGGCGACAAGGCCGGACGTATCCCAACGCCCGAAAGTATCAGGACTACCGCGATATGCTGTCGGAGATCGGCGACAAGATTGACGCGGTGACGATTTCCACGCCGGACCATCATCACGCGATCGCGGCGTCCATGGCGATGAAGATGGGCAAGCACGTTTATGTGCAGAAGCCGCTCGTGCATTCGGTCTATGAGGCGCGTTATCTCCGGCAGCTTGCGAAGGAAAAGAACCTGGCCACGCAAATGGGGAATCAAGGCAGCGCCGGCACCGGCCTGCGCCGGGCGGTGGAAGTCATTCAGGGCGGCGTCATTGGAAAACCGCTGCAACTTCACGTCTGGAGCAATCGTCCCATCTGGCCGCAAGGCATTGAGCGCCCCGTGGACGCGCTGCCCGTGCCTGAGAATTTGGATTGGGACGTCTGGATTGGCCCGGCGCCCATGCGGCCCTACAACAAGGGCTACCATCCGTTCGCGTGGCGCGGTTATCAGGATTTCGGGACCGGGGCGCTGGGAGACATGGCTTGCCACACCGTTAACATGCCGTTTCGCGCGCTCAAACTGGGTTATCCCAATGTCGTCGAGTGCGAAGAGATTTCCGAGATGCACGCGGACACCTATCCCAAGACCTCGCGCCTTCGGTTCGAGTTTCCAGAGCGCGAAGGCCTGCCGCCGCTCAAGTTCTGGTGGTACGACGGCAGTCCCCAGGACAAATCCATCAAACCGCTTCGTCCCTCCGAGGAGATTACGAAAGAGATTGTCGATGTGTACGGCAGTTTGCCGGCCAGTGGCTGTTTGATTTTGGGCGAGAAAGGGAAGGTGTTTTCACCGGACGATTACGGTTCGCGGTTCTTTGTCATGTGTGATTCCGAGAACAAATACACCCCGGGGAATCAACACGAAGCCTGCAAAACCGTCCCGCAAACGATCGCGCGCAATGAGGGCCCGGGCGGAGATGACCAGCGGCAGAAGGCAGAATGGCTGAGCATGATTCGAGGCGGCCCGCCCGCTTACTCAAACTTCGACATCGCAGCCTACCTCACCGAAATCATCCTGCTGGGCTGCGTGGCGATGCGCGTGGGCGTGGGCAAGAAACTGGATTGGGACGGCCCCCACATGGAAGCCACCAACGCGCCGGAAGCCGCCCAGTTTGTCAAACGCGAGTATCGAAGAGGTTGGGAACTCTAGTGTAAGACTAGTGTAGCGACCGTCGCCTGTAATCGTTCCATCGAAATGGGGAGCGCACGCGCCCTCGCGTGCCGTGGTCGGCGCCCTCGCCGACTGCATTCATGCGTTCGCAAAAGTCGTCATTCACCGGCAGAATTCCGTGACGGTTTCGACCGGCGAGGCGCCGGTCCAAACACGCGAGGGCGCGTGTGCTCCCCCAATCACGCCAGCAAATGCCGCTTCAAATACGTGGCGTAAAGCTGGCAGCGGAACTTGGATTCGGCTTGTGAGCCGCCGGTGATCACGCCCGCGCTCCGCAGCCGATAGAAGCTTTCCGGCGTCGGACACGGCTGGTCGCGGAGCAAGCCTTTGACGACTTCCGTGAGCGCGGGGTCTCTCGCCAGCAGAACCAGAATCCGCCGCAGGTGATCGCCGAAGATGCCCTCATCCCGGTCCGCCTGCGCTTCAAAGGCGGCGATGTCAGTCTTCTTCGTGGCCATCTCGTGCAATCCGCGCCGCACCAGGAACGGATGTCCGTCCACTAACTGCCGGAATCGATCCAGTTCGCCCGGGTCTTTGAGCGGGCTTTCGTTCCGGCGATTCAGATCCGCCACTTGTTCGCCCGTGAAATCTTCCAGGACCAGGCGCGTGCCGATGTTGAACGGCGATTGATTCATGTCCGTGATGAACAGGTGCGCCTCGGTGGCGTAAGCGATCGCGAGGGTCAGGCCCGCCCACGGCCCGGACGGATCGAGCGCGCGTTCGTTGTGCCAGGACCGGAACAATCCGAACACCTCACTGCCGTAGGAGCACACAAACAGCCGGTCCACCTCGTCCAGCCCCCAGATGAGCGGGGCGTTGAGCTTGGCCAGCACCTCGCGCCGGAGGTAACGCTCGAAATTGACGTTCGGCCCGCGGCGTTCATCCCAGACGTCAGAGGGGAGCGTTCCTACCTCCAGTTGGTCCGCGAGCGATTCGGCCAGGCTCAAGTAAAAGTTCCCGACCGTCTCCAGATTCGAGGCGTTGAACTTTTGAAAATCTGTCAGCGCGACCTTGGCGCCTCGTTCGCGGGCGAATTGCAGGCCGCGCGCCAGCATGGAAGTCTTGCCGATCTGGCGTCCGCCTTTGATGAGGATGATGCTGTCGTAACGGGTGAGCGCCGTGCGCAATTCCCCGTCCGCGGAGCGAATCACGTAAAACTCCGAGTTCAGAGGAACGGCGCCGCCGATGGGTTCCAGAGGAAGCGGCATAGTGGGAGCAGCAGCTTTAGCGACCGCGACCGGTCGGGGTTGAATCGCGGGCCGCGCCATCAGGCGCAAGCCCTTGGTCGGGACGATTCGCACCGGCGGCTGGGACGGCGTCAAACCCTTCAACGCCGCGAGCACTTCGGAGACGACCCGCTGATCATCGCGGGGATCTTCCCAGAGCACGTATTGAATCGGATCCAGAATGCCGGAGAGCGGTTCCGGAAGCGGCCCGGTAAAATTCACACGAATCGGGAGCAAGCGCGGCCGGCCTTGCTGTTGCTGCGAGGATTCATGAGCGTTCTCGATTTCAAACGCGATCATTTCGCTGCGGGACGAGTCCTCGGAAAGCAAACCGATGACCGCGTGGGCGTCGCGGATTTTCTGTTCAATCTCCTTGGCCCATTCAACGCCGAGCGTCAGATGACGGTCGATCCAGACCTGGTACCCGTGCGTGCCCAGTTCCTTCTCCAAGAGTTCCACCACGTATTGGTCGGCGGGCAGGTGCCGCTTGTAGAGCAGCACCACGCGGATCGCTTCGGCGGCGCTGGCCCCCGCGGTCCTCACCGGCGAGGCACGAGAATTGGACTCAGAGGGATGGCTGGTCGGGCTTCCGTCAGTAGCCATGGGATGCCTTCAAGAAAAACGTCATTTCACGAACGGTTGATTGCGCGGGACCTGAATTTACGGCCAGATTCACCGGCGGTCATTAACCGCAAACAGGGTTCGCTTTACAAGGCAATTCAGTTTTTGGTTGAGGCCCGCAGCCAAAAGCCACAAAACTTGCTGCCCATGAAAAAGCCGGGCCAGCGAGCGCGGGCGCCAGACTCGGCGAACCGTCCCAACCCTGGAAACCCAAACTGCTCCCGGCGCAAATTCCCCGCCAGACTGGCTCTGGTCCTGATCCTCACCTCGATTTGCCTGGGGATCCTGCTTTGGCCGCGAAGCAGAAATTCCACGCCAGCCAGGACCTATCGGCTTCGGCCGCCCGGCACGTTGACGTTCACGAAAGACATCGCCCCAATCGTCTTCGCGAAATGCGCTGCGTGCCATCGACCTGACCAGGCGGCGCCGTTCAGTCTGCTGAGCTACGCCGAGGTGAAGAAACGGGCCAAACAAATCGCCGAAGTCACGGCCAGACGCCTCATGCCCCCCTGGCTGCCTGAACCCGAAGTCGTGGCGTTTGCTCACGAGCGACGATTGAGCGCGGACCAGATTGGCATGATCCAGCAGTGGGTGAGTGAAGGAGCGCGCGAAGGCGCTGCGGCGGATTTGCCGCCGACGCCAACCTGGACGGAAGGCTGGCAGTTGGGGACCCCGGACCTGGTGGTGACCATGCCTCAGCCCTACACCCTCCGAGCGGATGGAAAAGACGTTTATCGGAACTTCGTCATTCCGCTCCCGATTTCCGAGACCAAATACGTCGAATCGGTCGAGTTTCTTGCGGGCACTTTGAAAGCCGTCCACCACGCTTTCCTCAAGGTGGATCCCACTCGGGAATCGCGGCGGCTCCATGAACAGGATACGGAACCCGGTTTCAGTTTCATGATCACGCCTCTGACCGCACAGATGCCCGAAGGTCATTTCCTGAGTTGGACGCCAGGCCGCCTCCCCACACGCGAACAGGACGGGCTGGCCTGGCGTTTGGATAAAGGCACCGACCTGGTGTTGCAGCTTCACCTGCGGCCCACGGGCAAACCCGAGTCCATCCAGGCCACGGTTGGGTTTCATTGGACCGAGCGCCCCGCAACGCACACGCCGTTCAAAATCCTGCTCACGTCTCGCGCCCTCGATATTCCTGCCGGCGAATCGAGCTATCGGGCGCAGGACAGTTTTATGCTTCCGGTCGATGTCGAGGTGCTCGCCGTGCTGCCTCATGCCCATTACCTGGCGAAAGAAATGCGCGGGATCGCCACGCTTGCCAACGGCACGAAACAGCCCCTGCTTCTGATTAGAAACTGGGATTTCAACTGGCAGAGCGATTACCAGTATGCGCAGCCAATTCCGCTTCCGAAAGGAACCACGCTCTCGATGGAATTCACCTACGACAATTCCGCCGCCAATGTGCGAAATCCTCATCAGCCTCCTCGGCGAGTGACGTACGGCCCGGAGACCACGGACGAGATGGCCGAGCTCTGGTTTCAAGTCCTCCTGCCGCGCCGAGAGGATCTGTCAGTCCTCGTTCGCCTCCGTCAATACGAGTGGCGGGTCCAGACCAAACCCAGTGACCCCGAAGCTCATCGCGGTCTGGGGCAAGCGTTTCTGGGATTGGGCCGCGAGGCAGAGGCCGTCCATCGCCTCCAAACCGCCGTGGCGCTGCGGCCGGATCTGGAGGAACCTCACTTTCTGCTCGGTTACCTGTTCCGAAAGCAGAAAAAGCTTCCGGATGCGCGACGGGAATATGAAACCGTCCTGCGGCTCAATCCCACCAACCACGAAGCGCACGGGAATCTGGGCCTCGTCCTCCTGGAGCAAGGCCAATTGGAGCAAGCTGAAAATCGTTTTCGAATATGCGCGGTAAAGTCGTCCAGAACATCCCGGACGGCGGACAGAACCGGAATGCGGATGCCAGCGTCGTCGGGACCGAAATCTATATCGACTACAAGGTGCAGATCAATACGCCGGGCGAATACCAACTCTACATGCGCGACGTGGGTTGGGATGGCGGCGCGGATTCCTTCTACGTCCAGATTGTGGAGGTTTCGTCGCCGGCTTGGTACCGGCACAGTCCGGATCCCAATACGACCGATTTCTCTCTGCTTCGCAATGATAATGCCGACGCAAACACGGCCATCGGATGGAATGGCTATGCCGCGCCGGAGGTGAACAGTGGTGATGGCGGTGAAGTGCCGGCTGTTTGGAACATCCCCAGAGCCGGCGTTTACACGATCCGAATCAGCCAGCGCGAGGATGGCAATGCGCTCGACGCCTTCATCCTGCAACGCACCAACCTGCCGGCCCCAACCGATCCGGGACCTCCCGAATCACCCGTGGTCGGAGCCACACCTCAGCCGTTGAGCATCTCGGCGCTCGTGCCTTCGGACGGCGTGAAGGCGGCGCGATTCGATTCTTCCATCCAGGTCGTTTTGGTGGATGGCACGACCAAACTCGCATCGGGTTCGATCGTCCTTTCGTTGGACGGCGCGACGGTAACTCCAACCGTGACCACGGATGGGGCAACCACGACCGCGAAGTTTCAACCGGCTTCGATTTTCAAACCGCTTTCCACACATTCCGCGACCGTGAACTACGCGGATAGCACCGGAGCGAAATTCACCAAAACCTGGTCGTTCACCGTGGCGAATTACAACATCATCCCGGCGACGGCGACCGTCACGGCGGACAAGAGCAAGGGCGGATTCCTCGTGCGCACCTGGAAATCCACCGGCCAACCCAACAACTTAGCCTGGACGGAGGAACAACTGGCCGGTCTGCGCGGCGATAACGAGGCCGACACCTCCCGGTTCACCGAAAAGGTTTATGGAAATTCCTATTACATCGAGACCAAAGTTATCGATTACTGGAACACCGGAGGCCAAGACAACTTCACGAACAACTCCGAGCAGAACACTCCGGGCCTGGCCAACGACGGCAGCAACGACGACAATTACTCCATTGAAGCCATCACTTACCTCGACCTGCCCGCTGGCGCCGTTACCCTGGGCGTGAACAGCGATGACGGATTCCGCGTCACTTCTTTTTCGGGGGATCCGCGCGTCCGGTTCTCCACGACGCTCGGCCAGTTCGATGGCGGCCGCGGCGTGGCCAACACGGACTTCACATTCGTGGTGGAAAAAGCCGGCATCTATCCGTTCCGCATGATCTTCGAGGAAGGCGGCGGCGACTCGGCCGTCGAATGGTACAGCGTCACGACGGACAACGTGCGGCATTTAATCAATGATGCGAACGACGCCAGAGCGCTGAAAGCGTATCGCCCGGTGGCTGGCGCCACGCCGGCGTACGTCGCATCGGTCACGCCGCCCGTCAACGGTTTTGACCAACCTTCAGCCGTTGATCTCAAAGCCGTCATCGTGGACGGCGTCAACAAAATCAATCCGGCCTCGGTAACGATGGTCTTCGATGGCGCTGCCGTCAAAGCTTCGGCAACCAAAGCGGGCGACACGACGACCGTGACGGCGCCGCAGGTCACCGGACTTGCGGAAGGCTCCAAACACACCGTCACGTTGTCTTTCTCCGACACGAGCACGCCGCCCGGAACTCGCACGGTGAACTGGGGCTTTACCACACGCATTACGGAGAAATCATTCGTGACCGGCACACTGTTCATCGAGGCCGAGGATGTGGACTTCGAACACGGGAAATACATCAAGGATCCGAAGCTCATCGGATTGAGTGGAGCTTATCCGGGGGGTGCTTACGAAGCCAAGGGCACGGCGGATGACAAAGGCTTCGACTGGAACACCAATGACAACGCCGGCCAGGCCTACCGGCCCGATACCGGCATCGCTGCCGGCAAGAAAGACGGTTCAGCCGGCGCTGAGCGCGGCTTGTTCCAGGTCTCGACTTGGTGGACGCTGGGCTGGAACGACGGAGGCGAATGGTATAATTACACACGCGACTTCCCGACCCCGGCCAAGGACTACGAAGTGTATGGGCATCTCTCCTCGGGCGGCGCGGCAATCAACATCCGGGTCGATCAAATCGTCTCCGGCCAAGGCCAGGCCGATGCCCAGCAGGTGAAGCAGGTCCTGGGTTACTTCAAACCCGGGCGCGCCACGGCGGGTTGGGATTCGCTTGAGATCTTCCGCATGACGGATGCCGATGGGAATCCAATTACCGTCAAACTGGGTGGCAACGTCACGCTTCGCACGACCATCACGGCAGGTTCAAACTCAGACCAGGATTACTTCGCCTTTGTCCCTGTCACAGCGCCGCCGCCAACGGAGCGGCCGAAGATCAGCAGCGTCAAATCCGATGGCAAGAACATCACGCTGGAATGGGCCGGCAGCGCTGTGCTGCAAGCGGCGGACGACGTGTCCGGGCCTTGGGCTGACGTCGTTGGCGCCGGGAGCGGGAAGGCCATTGCCATCTCGGGAAGCCGGAAATTCTATCGCCTGAAACAATGAGCGACTTCCAAGAGGCAGGGATAGGCCTGCGCTCTTGAACACTGGCGGGCTTTGGCGTCGATTCCGTGTGTGAGCCAAAGCCCGCCTTCTCTTTTGTCGAGCGGGTCACTTCAGAGCGGCTCCGACGCAACGAGTGTTGATCAAGCAGCCTCTGCGAACATCGTGCCAGCGTTGCTACGCTGCCAGGCGAAGCTGTATAGGCGATCCGCCAAAGCATCAGTTTCTTCCTCCGTGAACGGCGGCCGCGGCAGCGATCCGTAGAGAGAGTCGAGAATCAAAACCCGGTTGTCGAAGCCCGCCCGCATGTTAAGATAAACCAGAACAACCTCGCGCTCATTCGCACGGCCCAAGGTACCGTTGGGTCCAAACGTTTCCTCGTTATGTGCGTAAACGCTCTCCCAGCCGAGGACATTGCGCAGGTGATCGGCGAACGTTTTCTGGACCAACCGGTCTTCGCTGTGGATATCGGTTAAGGCCATGGCCAAGACAGCCGTGTTTCAGCCCTGGCTTTCCGGTTCCTCCGGCGAGTTCAGACCATCCGTGAAGTCCCTTTGACCGTCGGGGTCGAAAAAGGCACGGTCGAAACCATCCGCGAGCTTGATGGCTAGTCGAGCTTGCGTTGCTTGAGCTCGGTGGCCCAACCAAACCCAGGCCAAATCGGGCGCAACATAACTCCAGCCATTTGTGAGACACATCACTAGGGCCTTCATGGAACTGACATTCCGACGCCAAGCCCAGCGTAGCGCGGAATGAGCTACCCTGGGAAACCTGAGTGAGAGCGACTCCGGTTCACTCGGCCAGGATATCAGCGAACACGGCGGGATCCACGTTTCCCCCGCTCACGACGCAGCAGACGGCGCGGTCTCGAAACAATTCGGGTCGAACCAACACGGCGCCGAGGCTGAGCGCGCCGGTGGGTTCCGTTTTCAGATTGGCCAGCGCAAAGGCCAGCCGCACGCCTTCTTTGATCTTGTCCTCCGGCACTTCCACGATTCCCGCGAGTCCCTCGCGCAGAATCGCCCAATTGTGCTGGCCCAGACTCAACGTGCGCGCGCCGTCGGCGATAGTCTGAGGCTCGCTTTCGCTGACGACGATGCGTCCGGCCCTCAGCGACCGGGCGGCGTCGTTGCCGAGCAATGGTTCGGCGCCGAAAATCTGCACTTTGGAGCCGGCGCCGCGCAGGCCCTGGACAATTCCCGCTGTGAGCCCGCCGCCGCCGACCGGCGCGACTACGGCATCGATTTTTCCAGACAACGCGGCGAGTTCCACGCCCAGGCTGGCGTTGCCTTCGATCACCAGCGGATCATCGTACGCGCTGGCGACGTAAGCGTCGGGATGCATTCGCGCCAGTTCCTCTACGCGCGCTTTGCGGCTCTTCTGGCTGACATCGACGAAATCCACCGTGCCGCCGTATTCGCGCACGGCTTCGACCTTCACGCTGGCCGACGTGCTCGGCATCACGACGATGCAGGACTTGCCCAAAAGCTGGCACGCATACGCCAGGGCCTGGCCGAAGTTGCCCGAGGAAGCCGCGATGATCTTCTCCTGTGGCACTTGCGCGGCGACGTTGTAAGCGGCGCGGAACTTGAAACTGCCGGTGTGCTGAAATGATTCCGTCGCGATGGTCACTCGTACGCCCAGCCGTTGGTTCAGGCGCGCGGATTCGATGAACGTGGTGGAACGTAGGACGTCGCGAAGACCGGGACGCAGGGCGGTTAATGTCATGCGCCGACTTCTAACGCAATTGGACAGGGCACTCAACGTCATTGAGCGGACAAATCAGTTAAGGTAGTTACTGCTTGGTCCGCGGGATGGACGACAAAGCTCGTAGCGCAGAGTTGCACTCTGCCGTATCGCAGAATTGTATTCTGCGGCGCGTCTCCCAGTCCGAGCCCGCTGGGACTTGCCGGCGCCCTGCCGATTGGAAATCGGCGATACCGCAGATGGAAAATCTGCGCTACGGGTCTCCGGTCGATCTGTCGTCAATCCCACCGTCTGCACAGTAAGGTGGGGCGAAACTCCTGCCGAGCCAAATGCCATCAAAGAAAAGCTCCGCAGGAGCGTCGCCCCTCCGTCGTTAATTAGTGTCCGGGAGAAAACTCGGAAATTTCGAAACGGGGGCGCCTCGGAAATCGTTCGATTGAATCGCAGGCACTTCCAGAATAGCCGAGCAGGGCCGACCCAGC
>VHCZ01000009.1 GCA_016871535.1 Verrucomicrobiota bacterium | reverse complement strand
GGTCCAGAGCGTTGAACCTGTCGCGGCCGCGAAAGTTCGGCGCGCTGTGTGTGTCTGGACCGGTCAGTCGGTTGACGGCACGGAGGTGGCGTGTGCCCTAAAAGTGATGCACTACTGAATAGTTACGGCTAAGGGTCTGTGCAAAAATAAATTCCGGTTTTGCTGGAGGTGATTTCGCTTTCTGGCGAGGCACGACGAAGGAGCATAGCCAGGGCTCTGAGGAGAAACGAAGCCGGAAAGCGAGGGGAGTCTCCATGGCCTCGGTCTGTATCGCGTGGTTCGCGTGTTTGGCGGGCGACTTCAGAGTTCAGAGTCGGACTCGCTAAAACTCCGCGTGCCCCGGGGTCCTGGGAAACGGGATCACGTCGCGGATATTTCCAACACCCGTGACGAACATGAGCATGCGCTCGAAGCCAAGGCCGAAACCCGCGTGCGGCACGGTTCCGTAGCGGCGCAGGTCCAGATACCAGGCGTAATTCTCCAGATTCATGTTGTGGCGCACCATGTTTTCTTGAAGCACGTCCAGCCGCTCCTCGCGCTGGCTGCCACCGACGATTTCGCCGATGCGCGGCACAAGCACGTCCATCGCCGCCACCGTTTTGCCGTCGTCATTGGCGCGCATATAAAACGGTTTGATTTCCTTGGGATAATTGAAAACCGTCACCGGGCATTTGAAATGTTCCTCGGTCAGGAAACGCTCGTGTTCCGACTGAAGATTGGCGCCATACTGGATGGGAAACTCGAACGTCTTCCCCGACTTCGCCAGAATATCGATGGCTTCGGTGTAACTGACCCGTTTGAACGGGCGGTTCAGCACGAACTCCAGCCGCTGCAGCAGTTCTTTATCGACGAACCGGATGAACAATTCCAGATCCTCGCGGCAATGGGCCAGGAAATCCTTGATCAAATATTTCACGAATTCTTCCGCCAGATCCATGTCGCCATGGAGGTCGCAGAAGGCCATTTCCGGCTCGATCATCCAGAATTCGCTGGCGTGGCGGGAAGTGTTCGAATTCTCCGCGCGGAAGGTCGGCCCGAAGGTGTAAATGTTCGAGAGCGCGCACGCCAGGATTTCGCCTTCCAATTGCCCGCTCACGGTCAAGTAAGTCGGCCGCGCGAAAAAGTCTTTCGTGTAATCGACCTTTCCTTCGTGGAACGGCGGTTTAGCCGGATCGATGCACGTGACTCGGAACAGTTCGCCCGCCCCTTCGCAGTCACTCGACGTGATGATGGGGGTGTGAACGTACACAAAATTCCGTTCCTGGAAAAAAGTGTGAATGGCGTAGGCAAGCCGGCTTCGCACGCGCAGCACGCACCCGAAGAGGTTCGAGCGCGGACGCAAGTGGGCGATCTCGCGCAGGTATTCCAGCGTGTGGCCCTTCTTCTGCAGGGGATATGTTTGATCGGCTGGACCGAGGACATGGAGGCTGGATGCGACCATCTCCCATTTCTGTTCTTTGCCCTGGGAGGGAACGAGCTTGCCTTCGACGGAAATCGCGGCGCCGGTGGTGAGTTGCTCGATCTTGGCGTAGTCCGGGAGCGCGGCATCCACGATGATCTGAAGGTTCTTCAGGCAAGAACCGTCGTTGATCTCCACGAAGGAAAACGCCTTGGAATCCCTTCGCGTCCTGATCCAGCCCTGAACAAGCAATGCGGGGATCGGCGACTCCGAGTGAAGTGCGTCTTTGACCAGTGTTCTCTGCACGATAGTGATTGTTTGTGCCACGCGCGGAAATTCAACACCAGCCCCTCAGTATTCCTCGCTCATCTGTTTATCGCCGTGTTCGGGATTGGGAATGAGCTTTTGGCGTTTCGGATCGACCACGAAGTCCAGATACTCGAGAGGGATTTGACCAAGCAAGTTGGGCACGTCGTCATCTACCTCGACCACCTGGAACGCGCCGTGCCGGCCCATGAGTTCCAAGCGTACAGGCTGATAAACACCTCGTTTGCGTGAACCATTCGTCGTTTTGGAGGTAACAGTGCCCTCCCTTCTCAGGCCTAGCGCGCGAATGGCGCTCGATTTCAGATACAGTCGGGTTGCCCCGGTGTCCACGAGCGCGTCGGTTTCAAGCGAACGCGGTTTCTCCTTGCGTAGCTTGAGTTTCTTCAACTGCTCGTCCAGGTAGTTGGCCAGTTTGATTTTAACAACAATCCTGCCCATGGTGCGTCACTTTACTCTTTCGTCACGGTTTGGCAAATGACTCCCCCATACGACCGGATCCTGCGCCTTGATTGGGCTTTTTCTGCGACTGAAACCATTTCCGCAACTGAGAGACCCTCAGTTCATCCAACCGGCCCACAACATGGTCCGCGCCCTTCAGAGATTCGGGTGGATGGGTGGTTGCAACGCCCACCACTTTCATGCCGCCGGCGAGAGCCGCTTCGATCCCGACATGGGCGTCCTCAAAAACCACGCATTGGCACGGCGGCGTGCCGAGCTTGCGGGCGGCGAGCAGGAACACTTCGGGATTTGGCTTGCCGTGCTTGACATCCTGGCCGCAAACGATGGCCCGGAAGAATTCGCGAATCCCCAGCATGTCGATCACGCAGTCGATATTCTCCCGGGGCGTCGAAGACCCGACGGCGCATGGAACCGCGTCGCGCTGAAGTTGACGCAGGAGATTCTCCACCCCTGCCAGCGGCGAGATGCCTTCTCGCCCGATGATTTCACGATAGAGCGCCTCCTTGCGCAGCGAGAGCTTCTGGACTTGATCCGCGTCGGCGGTCCATCCGAGCAATTCGGGAATGATTCGCTCGTTCTTCATCCCGAAGCTCCGAAGAAAGAACCCTGACGGCAAGGAACGTTTTCGCTCCTCGGCCAATCTTTGCCAGCTTTGTTCGTGCTGGCGCGAGGAATCAATGATGACTCCATCCCAATCGAATATGGCAGCCCAGGAAGACACTTGGCAGCAATTCTCAGCTTGACTTCGGTAGGTCGAGCTTGTCCCAAGCGAGCCGCCTCGCACGTGTTCCCACTACGTCGAACCCGGCTCGCCGGGACGGACTTGCCCTACCATGGAAACGTGCGCCTTCATCAGAAGCAGTCATCATGAGAATTTCTGGCTGCTTGGCCCACGCCTAAAACCCCAGTCTTGCCAGTTCATTCTGAAGCTCGGCTTGGAAAGCCATCAGGTCCTGCTGAGAGGGCTTGTAACCGGTCTGCTTTGGCGCGAGCCCCAGGCGCCCGAATTGATCGAGGTACCATTCAGCGGAATTGCCGTCCGTGAAGGACACCTGTCCGCTTACAAGCGAGCCGGGACGGGCGACCTGGTCCACAGTGACCGAGACTCGGCCATCCGCGGCTGGAGTCGTCGATTGAGGAGCAGGCGTGCGTCCGCCTGGCCGGGGGGCAGGAGCCTTTGGCCCGCCTTGTTGGGCGGTCTTGCCAGGGGCCGCGGCGAGGCCGACTTCTCCCGGCTTAGGATCTTCCTTGTCGCGCGGCTTCAGCTTCAGGTCGTCCAGGAGGAAACGGACTTCCATATAGGTCAAAGAAAGGCCAAGCTCCGACGCCAGCCGGCTTTGGATTTGCGACAGCGAGAGACCTTCCCGGATCCAGGCCTCTACCTTTTCCTTTTGTTGGGCATCAAGATTCATGCGAAGGCGTTGAATAAGACACAGAACGCCGAACCGTTGTCGCGGGACATTGTTCAACTCAATTCAAGGCTGGCAAGAAATTAACGCGTTCCCAAAACGGTTCGGCAAATCTGTGGTGCGGAGCGCCGGTCTCCGACCCGGCGCGTCCCCGCAACGCCGCTTATGCGGTTTTCTCCGCTTTTGTCTGAAACTTTGTTTGAAGCTTTGTCGATTTCCCGCGGAAAACAAACCGGACAAAGGCTGCGACAAATTGTGGGACAAAGTTCCCATCGCCCGGTAGGGCGGTGCTGCTGCGCCGCCGACTCGACAGCAGACCGGCTGCGCGGCAACGCAGCTCTACCGTCGTGTTCTTGGGAAGCTTTCTGTTCCTCACGGACCTGCTCACGGGCCATGAACCCACCCTTTCCCCTCCCCAGGAGGGGATCTTCGTTCGACGTCGCAGAGTTCAGTTCCCCCCCCTGGGAGGGGCGAAGGGGTGGGTTGCTTCATGGGAAGTTGCGGCGAACCTGTCACCAGATTTGGCGACAGCTCGGACAAGATTTTTCGCCACTTTTCTGTTGCCCTCATGGGCAAATTATGGTGAAGTCCGCCCCAGTTCCCGAACATACAGCCGGTACCAAAACAAACAATTCCCGTGACGAAGGCAGCGAAAGTCGTAAACCAGTTACGTGGTTGATGCGTGGATGAGTGTCCACGGCGTCTTTGCTTTCCTGTCTTTATTGCGTTGCCAACATCAGAGGACTCATATGCGAAAAAGACTGCTCCAGGCGGTTGCCCCGCTCATTGCCGTTCTTGCCTTGGCGCCTTCCGACGTTTTTGCCCAGACGAAGGAATTCAAAGGCGTTATCCGTGGCGACCTATTCTTCAACATTTCCACAGCCAACACTGTGGCCAATGTGACGAATGATCCGCGCTACCCAAACAATCCCACCGAAACACGGTTCTTGAAGTTCTACGAGTTCCCGCCCGGTGCGGACGACGGCAGCCCACCGCCCGGAAACGTTTATGATAACTACGGCGCCCGCCTGTGGGGTTTTCTGACGCCAAAAGATACCGCCGAATATGTGTTCTTCGTTGCTTCGGACGATCCGAGTGAATTGTGGCTCAGCACCGACGACAAAGAGGCCAACAAGAAGCTCCTGGCCCTTGAGCCCGAGTGGAACGGCGTGCGCGCCTGGGTAGCCACCAGCAGAAGGCCTGGCTGTCCGGACAACGGCGGCACAAAATGCGAAAACCGGTCCAATCCTGTAAAATTGGAAGCCAACAAGAAGTATTTCATCGAAGCGATCTTTAAGGAAGGTCTCGGCGGCGACAATCTGGCGGTGACATGGATCAAGAAGGGAGATGCGGATCCTGAGGCAGGCGCAGCGCCGCTCACGGGCGACATTCTTTCTGCCGTTGCGGACACGACGCTAAAGATCACCGTCGATCCTAAGCCTTCGACGCGCGATGCGGGCTCGACCGCTAAATTCTCTGTCAATCACAACAGCCTTGGTCCCGACTCTCCCATCACCTATCAGTGGAAGAAAAACGGGAGCAACATCGCTGGAGCGACTTCCGCAGAGCTCACTTTGGCCAACGTGGCCGTGGCAGACAACGGAGCCAAAATAACCGTCACCGTGACCGCGGGCGGACAAAACATCACCAGTAAGGAAGCGATTCTGACCGTGCTGGCGGTTGGGCCACCGATCCTGACTCCGGGCTTCTTGAAGTTTGATTACTTCCCGGGCATCCCCGGGAACCCTGTCCAGAACCTTCTGGACGATCCAAATTACGCCGCAAACGCACCAGGGGAGACCTACTATATCTCTTCTTTTAACAGCAGGAACGCGTTCCCGGATGACAGCCACGAAGCTTACGGCGCCCGGATTTCGGGGTTGTTCTCGCCACCCGAGACCGGCCAGTACGAATTCTTCGCTCGGAGCGATGACGCGTCCCAATTGTTCCTGAGCACCGATGACAAAGAAGCCAATTTGCAGCAAATCGCCGAAGAGACTGGCTGCTGCGGCGCCTTTGAAGAGACCGGCGCAACCGAGACCTCTGCTCCGATCCAGTTGCAGGCCGGGAAGCGCTATTTCATTCAACTGCTCTATAAAGAAGGTGGCGGTGGCGATTGGGCCATGGTTGCGTTCCGCAAGGTTGGCGATCCTGCTGCCGCGGCCACGCTTCAGCCGATTTCAGGCGCGTTCCTTGCGGCGATGATGCCCTCGAAGGGAAGCGTGACGATCACCAAACAACCAGTGGCGGCGACGGTTGCGGAAAACGACGTGGTCAAGTTTAGCGTGGACGCCACGGCCTCGCACACGCCCTTGGTGTTCACTTGGTCGAAGAATGGCGTACCGCTCGCAACCACCGCAAAGGAAATAACTGTGGGTCCGGTGAAGTTGGCGGACAATGGGGCGAAGATCAAGGCGATCGCGGCTGCTCCGGGTGCGGTCGCGGAGAGCGCCGAAGTCACCTTGACGGTGACTCAAGACAAGACGCCTCCAGCCGTCGCCAAAGTGACTGGCAGCGACAAGTTCACGCAGGTGACGGTCGTTTTCAGCGAGGCCGTAAATGCGGCGACGGCGACAACAGCCGCCAATTACGCGATCACGGGATTGACGATCAGCGCCGCCAAGCAAACCAAGCCCGACACCATTGTCCTGACCACCAGCAAGCAAGCGGAAAACACCCCGTACACCTTGACGGTCAAGAATGTCACCGACACGGCCTCTCCGGCGAATCCCATCGCGACGGCCGGTGCCACGAAAGCGTTCAGTTCATTCAAGTTCACGAGCGGATTGGCGAAGTGGGAAGCCTTCCGAGGAATTGGCGGAAACGCGGTCTCGGCCCTGACCGACTCAGACAAGTTCAAGAACGACCAACCGGACGAGGTCAGGTACATGAATCTGTTTGAAGGAGTTACTAACTACGATGAATCCTACGGCGTAAGATTGAGCGGCTACGTCATTCCCGCGACGACGGGTCGCTACCAATTCTTCCTCTCCACAGATGACAACGGAGAATTATGGGTCAGCACCGACGACAATCCCGTCAACAAAGCCCTGGTCGCAACCGAACCGCAATGGGGCGCTGTGCGGGCCTGGACTTCGGTAGATCGGCGGCCTGGTTGTCCGGATGCTTGCGAGAACCGTTCGGGATTCATTTCTCTCACCGCGGGTCGGCGCTATTACACGGAACTCCTCTACAAGGAAGGTGGCGGTGGCGATAACGGGGCTATCACATGGAGGCTGGAAGGCGCACCGCTTCCGGCAGACGGCTCTGCTCCGCTCGGGGGCAATCTCATTGGGCACTTTGTTGATCCATCGGGTGGCAAACCAACAATAACGAAGGATCCTGAGTCCCAAACGATCGCTTTCGGATCACCGGCTACATTGAAAGTCAGTTCGCTCGGTTCAGAGCCGCTTTCCTTTCAGTGGCAGCGTGATGGTGTGGACGTCAAAGGCGCGACCAGCGACACATTGACAATCAGCAGCTTCTCCGCCAGCGATATCGGGCGCTACCGGGTCACCGTCAAGAACGCTGAAGGCTCGGCGACGAGCGATTTGGGTTTGTTGATGGCTCCGCTTACAGCTCAGACTGGGGCTCTGTACATTGAAGCCGAAGACTTCGACTTCGATGGCGGCAAATACGTGACCGATCAACCGATCGGGGTTACGGGCGCGTATGCTGGCGGGTTGTACAAGGACAAAGGCGGCACACGCGGAGTTGACTGGAACGATTCGCCAGGTAACGACCAACCCGTCTATCGCAAAGCCACGGGAGTGGAAGCGGGCAAACCCGGCACAGACGGTTTGACTCGCGCCGGTTTCGATGTGAAAGTGAACCATATCGTTGGCTGGAACGATGCCGGCGACTGGTACAACTACACGCGCCAAACACCGGCGGGCGACTACTATGTGATTGGCCGACTCTCGTCTGGTGAACCCAACAATCCCATCAAAGCTCAACTGGATGAAGTGACGGCTGGCCACGGCACGCCGAACCAGACGCTCAAGAAAATCGGCTCGGTGAATGTGCCGACTACGGGCAACTGGGATACCTTTACGTTCGTTGCATTCCGCGACGACGCAGGGAATGCGGCGAAGGTCACCCTCGGGGGCGAAAAAACGCTGCGCTTCACGGTCGGTCCAACCGGTCCGGTCAATCTGGACATCAACTATCTCCTGTTCATTCCGGCTGGCCCTCCGGCCCCGTCTGGTCCGAAGCTGGCAGCCGCGCGCGACGGAGCTAATATCAAGATCGAGTGGACTGGCACTGCGACCCTGGAATCCGCAGACTCTGTCACAGGTCCGTGGTCAGCAGTGGCCAACGCCAAAAGCCCATTCAGCGCCCCGACAACGGGGAGTGGAAAATTCTACCGCTTACGGCAGTAGGAGCTGACATTGTTAAGCAGAAAGGCCGGGCGGGTGCCCGGCCTTTTTTGTTTTACACGCAAGCGAAATCCGGCAATTCCTGTGGCAAAAGACGATGGAATGGCTGTTGTTCTGTAGTATCGCGGTCGCGGGCCTGGTTCCGTTGCTGACGAGATCATGGAGGTCAAGCATCCTGGCAGCGGGCCTCGCCATCGCGGGCGCTGGTTTGATGTTCGGCGCCGCCAAAAGATGGGATAGCCGCGCCTTGGCCAGGCTTCAGGCGCGAGAGTCCCTTACCAATGGCATCCCCGATCAAAGCGAGTTCTCCGGCTACGTGTCTTCCGACAAATGCCAGTCCTGTCATCCGAAGCAGTACGAAAGCTGGCATCGAAGTTTTCATCGGACGATGACGCAAACACCATCCGAGATGAGTGTCATGGCCCCATTCAACTGCACGCTGGAAGTGGACGGAGAGAAGTTCGTGTTGGAACAGCACGGCGACGAATTCTGGGCGGAAATGGTCGATCCCGACTGGAAACACGATCGGGCTAAAGCGGAATTGGATTTCGCGACTGGCGCGCGGAAAACCCCGCCGGCTCGAACCCTGAATCCACCCCGCACCAAAAAGCGAATCAGCCTGCTCACAGGCTCCCACCATTTTCAGGCGTACTGGGTTCCAAGTTCGCGCTACGGGAACGTGCAGTTCGCTTTTCCGTTCGCGTGGCTTATTGAAGAGGGGCGCTGGGTTCCGCGAAAGGACACTTTTATCCGCGACCCGACCCAGCCGTCCCCGATTCAGATTTGGAATTTGAACTGCATTCAGTGCCACAGCACGACCGGCCAGCCGAGGCAGAATCTCCGAACCGGCCTCTACTCCACTCGAGTGGCGGAAATTGGCATCGCGTGCGAATCGTGCCACGGCCCGGCGGAAGACCACGTCAAACGCAACCTCGATCCCCGGCACCGTTACTCCGTCCATCATCAAGGCCAGGGCGATCCCACGATTGTGAACCCGGAGCGCCTTCAGTCCAGGGCGTCCACGCAGGTCTGCGCGCAATGCCACAGCATCAAGTGGAACGTTCATCGTGAAGATTGGCTGCAGAACGGGTTCCGATACCGCCCCGGTGACGATCTGGAGAAGTTCACGCCTGTCGTGCAACCATCCAAATTCGATTCCGAGCCTCGCCTTCCGGAGACCCTGAAGCGCGACCGCGCATTTCTCGACATGATCTATTGGCCGGACGGTGTGATTCGTGTGACGGGGCGAGAATACAATGGATTGGTTGAATCGGCGTGTTACGAACGCGGCAACCTTTCTTGCATTTCCTGCCATTCCATGCACCGAAGTGAGCCGGACGACCAGTTGGCGGCGGGCATGAACGGCAACGAGGCTTGCTTTAAGTGTCACGACTCCTACCGAAGCCGGCTCGAACAGCACACACACCACAAACCGGGTTCCAGTGGCAGCCAATGCTACAATTGCCACATGCCGCACGACACCTATGGCTTGCTCAAAGCGGTCAGGAGCCATCGCATTGCCAGTCCAAGCGTGGAGACCAGCCTGGAATCCGGTCGCCCCAATGCCTGCAATCTCTGTCATCTGGACAAAACGCTCGACTGGACCGCGCGCCATTTGAGCGAATGGTACGGCAAGGAACCTCTTCATCTTGGGGAACACGAAACGAATACCTCCGCCGCGCTGCTCTGGCTGTTGCGCGGAGACGCCGCTCAACGCGCGCTCATTGCCTGGAGTCTCGGCTGGAAGTCGGCGCGTGAAGCGTCCGGGGAACTCTGGCTTGTTCCGTTCCTTGCCGAACTGTTGACTGATCCCTACTCGGCGGTCCGTTACATCGCTTACCGTTCATTGCGTCAACTGCCCGGCTTTGATCGGCTCAAATACGACTATGTCGGACCGAGCCAGGATCATGCAGCCGCGCGGAAACACGTCCTGGAATCTTGGGAACAAACCCACAAGACCAAACTGGACCGAACCGGCCCGGAGGTCTTAATCCACGCGGACGGAAACCCGGATCGGGCGCGCATCGACCAACTCCTGCAGCAGCGTGACAATCGCCAGGTGGAATTGATCGAGTGAGGGCGCGGAGCGTTAGAACGTTACATCGTTACAAGAGTTCAATGCTGTTTCCCGGTTCACTATGAACGAAGAGAAAAGATGACTCGACACCCCAAGCTTTCGCTTTCGCTCGCCGCGTTGCTCGCCGGGTGTGCCGTTTTTGTGGTTTGGATTAGTTCAAAACGGACGCGATCCAACGACGCCATCGCGGCCAAGCCGCAAGGTCCGGTGACCTTCAACAAACACATCGCTCCGATCCTTTTCAGTCACTGTTCCAGTTGCCATCGCCCGAACCAGGCCGCGCCCTTTCCGCTCCTGACCTTTCACGATGCGCAGAAGCGGGCCAAACAAATTGCCGATGTCACGCAGCGCCGCATCATGCCGCCGTGGCTGCCCGAACCTGGCGTTGGTGATTTCCTCGGTGCGCGCAATCTTCAGTCCGAGCAGATTGAATTGATTCAGCGATGGGTCGCCCAAGGCGCGGTTGAAGGAGAGCCTTCGGATCTTCCGAGCCCTCCGACCTGGACTGAAGGTTGGAGCCTGGGCGAACCCGATTTGATCGTGCAAATGCCAGAAGCCCACACGCTGCCGGCGGAAGGCCAGGATGTTTATCGCAACTTCGCCATTCCGATTCCGATCGCGAATTCTCGTTTTGTCCGAGGGATCGAATTCCGCCCCGGGAACCTCAAAGTCGTCCATCACGCGTTTATCCGGTTTGATCCAACGCCTGAATCGCGGCGTCTGGATGCGCTGGACGCCGCTCCCGGTTTTGGCGGGATTCACCTTCCGGTCAGCGCGCAGAGTCCCGACGGCCATTTCCTGAGCTGGCAGCCTGGCAAGGTCGCCGCCAAACCCGTCGAAGGGCTGGCCTGGAAACTGGAGCAGGGCTCGGATTTGGTGCTGCAAATGCACCTGCAACCCGCGGGCAAGCCCGAGTCGGTTCAATCCTCGGTCGGCTTCTATTTCACGGACAAACCGCCCACCAGCACGCCTTTCAAAATCCGGCTGACTTCCTTCGACATCGACATTCCTGCCGGAGCAGATTCCTACACCGTCAAAGACAGTTATGTATTGCCGGTGGACGCCGAGGTTCTTGCCGTGCTGCCGCACGCGCATTACCTCGGCAAGAAAATCCAGAGCTATGCGACGTTGCCGAACGGCGCCAAACAGTGGCTCCTGCTGATCCGCGAATGGAACTTCAACTGGCAAGGGGATTATCGGTACGCCAAACCGGTCGCCTTGCCCAGGGGCACGACTCTGACCATCGAGTTCGTGTACGACAATTCGTTGGGAAATCCACGCAACCCGAACCAGCCGCCCCGGCGCGTTCAGTATGGACTGCAATCCTCGGACGAAATGGCTGAGCTCTGGCTGCAAGTCACGCTCCGCGATGCGAAGGACCGGGAAACACTGGCGCGTGATTACCAGCACAAAGTCGCCCGGGAGACCGTCGCCTATAATACCTATTTGCTGCGCTCGAATCCAAAAGACGGCCGGGCCCAGACCGAACTGGCCAAAGCGATGATGTCGGAGCGGAGATTTGACGAGGCTTTCCGTTATCTGCGCGCCGCTGTCGAGAACGCGCCCGACTTCGACGAGGCCCATTACTTCCTTGGATCGCTTCTGCGCACCCAGAAGAAACTGGCAGAGGCCAAAGTGGCCTTTGGAAACGCGCTTCGAGCCAATCCGCAGAACTTCAAAGCGCACGGGAACCTGGGGTTGATTCACCTGGAACAAGGCCAACTCAATGAAGCAGAAAGTCACTTTCGAAGTGCGCTCGCGATCAATCCCAACGACACGATCTCCCGCGAGAGCCTGGAAGAGATTCTGAAAGCCAGGGGAGCCAAGAGAACACGGTGATCCGCCTGGACGGATTTCGTCTTGTTCGCCCTGAGGTCGGTCGATACGATTTGCGCTCCAGTGACCCATCGGACCAACATTGCGCTCCTTCAGAGACCAGGCTGGCACAGACTCGCCGGCTTGACTCTGGTCTTGGCGTTCAGCGCCTTGCCAAAAGCTTTTTGCGCCGAGAACGCGGTCAAGCCACGCTCCGCAGCCAGCAAGAGCGTCGCCGAGGAACTTCCACTCGCGGAGCCGGAGCGCGTCTATCTCGCGGATATCGAACATCGCGCCCTGACTCTGTCCAAGAGAGGATTTCCTGCGTTCAAAACCGCGCTGCGCGAGAACGACCTCGCGAAAGTCGTTCAATTCTTCCCGGCCTCCTTCCAGGGCCGAACTCTCGACCTGGCAAAGGGAGCAAGCCCGGCCAGCACCGCGCTGACGGTCCGTCGCGCCGCAGCCAAGGAACAATCCTCCGTGGACGCGCGGCAGGTTTCTCGCGAGCAATTCGCCTCGTATTTGTTCGGCTTTATCAAACGGTTCGATCGCGACCTGCAGCTTGAAATGAAGCTCCTTGAGCTGGCTCCCGTCCGCCGGGAGGATCTGTCTGGTGCCTGGCGAGGCAATGCGAACCTGCGCTTTTATGGCCGCTATCCGGGCGGCAAACCGGCGGAAATCTTCCTGAAGCTCGGTATCGATTTTGCCCGCATCGCGGACGTCGATGCCATTGCCTCGGATTCGGGCTGGATTCAATCCATGCGCGTCATAGAAGGCTATGAGGCATCCGCCGACCGCGACTTGTTTGCCGAGGTCGGCAAGGAGCGCGGCATCGACGCCGACCTGCTCTGGGACAACTGGAGGAATCCGGTCGAGAAGGCGACGATCGTAGGCGGCGGCGTTTATCTGGCGGACGTGGACAACGACGGCTGGGACGACGTGCTGATCACGGACATTAACGGAGTCTTCTTGTTCAAGCGAATGCAGGACGGCCATTTCGTGGAGATGGCGGAGAAGTCCGGCCTGCCTCACAAGTTGCATTCCGTGGTCAACGCCATTTTCGGCGACTTCGATCAGGACGGCTGGCCCGATTTGATTCTCGACAATCGCGTTTTCCGGAACCGAGGCGGTGGCCGCTTCGATGAGATCACGCGGCAATGCAATCTCCGATTCGGCAGCCTGGCTTATCTCGTTGGCTACACCGTTGGCGATTTTGACAAGGACGGATTGATCGATATCTACGTGGCTCGCAGTTATGGACCGAAAGGCCGCTACGGCAAGAATTCATGGATCGACGGTCCGGGCGGGCCGGGCAACCAGCTCTGGCGGAACCTGGGCAACTGGAAGTTCGAGGATGTGTCCGACCGCGCCAACGCGCGAGCCGGCCGCCGCTCGTGCTTCACGGCGTCGTGGTTGGACGCGAACAACGATAGTTTTCCCGATCTTTACGTCATCAATGAATTCGGCGGCGGGATTCTCCTGGTCAACACCGGCAAAGGAAGCTTCACCGAGCAGCCGTTGATCAAAGGTGATCTCGGCGATTTCGGTTCCATGGGGCTGGCGGCCGCAGATATCAACAACGATGGTTACATCGATATCTACACCGCCAACATGTACAGCAAGTCCGGGCAGCGGATTGTGGGCAATCTCGCGCCGGACGCGTACGCGCCGGACGTCATGGCGAAAATGAAACAGTTTTTCCCCGGCAGCGAGTTGTATCGGAATCTGGGCGGTTCGAGATTCGAGCGGGCCGGCGAGGCGCTGCGCGTTCGGGCCGTCGGCTGGGCTTATGGCCCGACGTTTTTCGACGCGGACAACGACGGGTTTCTCGACATTTACGTGACGAGCGGTTTCGCCAGCATAAACAAAGAAGAACCGGACGGGTGACCGTGCCTCTGGCAGGCTGTCGTGTCACAGCCTTTCGATCGCGCGGCGTGCATCCCAGCCCCGAAGGAAGCCGACAAACGGCTCAAGGATTGGTGGGTGGAAAATCCCTGGCAAATCAACATCCAGGGCAAAAGCTTGAGCGGTTACGAGCGGAACCGCCTGCTTTTGAACTCGAAAGGAGAAACGTTTTACGATGTCTCCGCGCTCACTGCAGCCGACAGTGAAGGGGACGGGCGCTCGGTCGTGGCGGTCGATTTCACGGGCGACGGGATGGAGGACTTGCTGGTTCGACAGGCAGGCGGCGGACCGCTGCTCCTTTTTGAGAATCGATTTCCCAAAACACACTGGCTGCGCGTGTCGTTGCGTGGAACAAAGAGCAATAGGCTTGGCATCGGCGCGCGGTTGGTCGCGAAAGTTGGCGGACAACAAATTGTCCGCGAGCTTTATCCGGTAAATGGATTCAAGGCGCAAGGACCAGCGCACGTTCACCTGGGACTCGGTAATGCGACCAAAGTGGATCAACTCACCGTGGTCTGGCCCAGCGGATTGCAGCAGGAATTCGCCGACCTCGCGAGCGACCGCGCGATTCTGCTGACCGAGGGCAGTTCGCAAGTCCTACCCGGCATCAGCCCCTCTCCTCAGCGAGCTCAAGCAAAGTAGTTGGCGGCCCGGATTTCATCGGCGAGGTGGTCGGCGCCGCGCCAGTTTGAAGGTTAATGAGAACCACTCGAATGCCAAGAATCCGCGTCGCCCTGCTCGCATCGTATCTGGCGGGCATCTCCCCAGTGCATTTCCAGATACGGGTCCATACCTGGAAACGGACTTTTCATGGCGCAAGCATAGATTGCGTTTGGGCGACTGTCACGCCTCGGAGTCTCCAGCCGATTCTACCGGTATAACGAGAAGCCGATCCGGAACATGGATTCTCTTTCGTTGTAGCGCAGCAAACTTTCGCCGTAGCCGGTGAAGTACTGCGCGTGGAGATACAAACTGAAACTGCCGGACATCAATTTCATCATCGGATAAGTGAGATCGAACTGCACACTTTCGTTGTCGCCGTCATGGCCGATTCGTCCCAGCGCAGACAATTGCAGACCGCGCTTCCAGCCGACAATGGCCCGGAGGTCCGCGTAACCCCGGTAGTCGGCCAGATCGGGATTATCGTCGAGGTCGCCGGCGTAAATCCATGCGCGGGGCTGCAAAGTCAGTTGCAGGCCTTCGTCTTTGCCGAAGGTGATTTTTGGGCGGACATACGCGATGTTCAGCGCGCGCGAATCCACGCCTCCTTTGCCGTTGGACTCGTGCCGAAGGCCGCCCTGCAAGTCGAGTTGGCGCGAAAACCGGGGAACTCAACGATCACCTGGCCCATCAACGTCGCAGGCATTTGGAGCAGATATTCTTTGCGAGCGAACGCGCCTGCGGCGATTGCGTTTTGCACGGCATCAGCCGCGGGGCGCAGTTCCAGCGCCCCGTCGAGAGTTGGGTGTGAAGACACGATTCGGCAATCGATCTTGGCCGGCCATGTCTACAGAACCTCCCGGTTGGAGTGATTCAGGACGTTGAGCCAGACGGTCGCGCGACCGCCGCTCGCGACTGATTCCGGCGCCGTCGAGAAAACGGCCGTCAATTCCGCGCCGCGGACCAAGGCCATGAGAAAGATTGGCGAGCACGCCGCAAGGAAAAGGCGCCGCGCGTTTGTGAACCAAAGGCGGAGTTTCAGCCTTGGGCGTTTGAAGGAGAGGTGAAGCCGGCCTGGGTCGCTGTCCATGGGGCGACGCTACCAAAGTTCGGCTCGATCCAACAAGATTTCGATCAATTCAGCAACCCTTCAGTTAACTGAGGGAACACTCAATTCACCGCGTGCACCGTGTAACCGCCGGATTTCTCGTCGGCTTCCAGCTTCACGAGACCGCGCTTCTGCGCCTCCAAGAGCAGTTCGTTGAAGGAACGAAATCCGTAGGCGCGCTCGTTGAAACCGGGATTGCGGCGTTTGATAGCCTGTTTGATCATGGAACCCCAAACCGTTTCATCTTCGTCGCGTTCCTCGGTGAGAGCTTCCAGAGTTTCGGCGACCAGGTCGAACGCCTTTTCGAGAGAAGGTCCTTTATTCTCCCCTTCCGCGGGCTTCGCCGCCGGGGGGCTCGCCGCGGCTTTTTGCCGCGCTTTGGAGGGCTTGGCGCGCACCATGTCGTCGTAGTACAGGAATTCGTCGCAATTATTGATGAACAAATCCGACGTCGAATTTTTGACGCCGGCGCCGATCACGGTTTTGGCGTTCTCGCGCAATTTGCTGACGAGCGGCGAGAAATCCGAGTCGCCACTGATGATCACGAACGTATCGACATGGCTCTTGGTGTAGCAGAGGTCGAGCGCATCGACCACCATGCGGATGTCGGCGGAGTTCTTGCCGGACTGCCGCACATGGGGAATCTCGATGAGTTCAAAGGCGGCTTCGTGCAGGTCGCGTTTGAATTCCTTGTAGCGATCGAAATCGCAGTACGCCTTTTTGACGACGATGTGGCCTTTGACGAGGAGGCGTTCGAGAATTTTCTGAATATCGAACCGCGGGTAATGCGCGTCGCGCGCGCCCAGCGCGATATTTTCAAGATCGAGAAAGACCGCCATGGTGGCATTGGAATCGTGTGTATTCATCCTGTGTGAACCGAAGCCTACCCCAGAATCCCGGAGGACGCATCAGAAAAGTCCGGCATCAGTAACTCCCTCAGTTTGCGACGGTGAGGCGAGGCTTGGGCGAGGCTCCTGCCGAGCCTTTCCTCAATGGCATTGGCTCGGCGGGAGCCTCGCTCCACCTTAGGGTCCGTGCAAAAATAACTTCGGATTTTGCTGGAGGCTGTTCGGCTCTCTGGCTAGGCGCGAGCGACGAGCAGACCCGCCGCGGTCTGTAAGGAGCGAGCAACAACGCCAGAGAGCCAAACAGCCCCAACCCTTCGGGGCGGGGCGGCGCCTGGCCTGCGGCTTCGTCGTGCGCTCGGTCACAGCCCGCTGCGGGGATGCTCCCTCGCTCCCTCCTCGCCGCAGACCAGGCGGCGCTTCCGCCAAAATCCGAAGTTATTTTTGCACGGACCCTTAACTGAGGGATGCAGCCATCAAACGTCTTTACAGAAGGACTAAACCGTCCGCAGAATCGGCCATGCCGAATCGCTGTCGGGCGCATCTCGATTTCTCAGCATCCACGCCATCCTCATCTAAGAGCGGATCCGAAAAACGGGCAGTGCGGGCGACGCGCCTCCCCCGGTCGGCGACCAGCCGACCGGGAGTGCGGAAGGCGACTTCCCGGAAAGGCCGTCATTATTGCCTCCGAGCGTCGCGGCCGCTCCGTCCGGCGAGTCGCCTGTGCTACCCAAGATTGAAGTCCCAGACACGCTCCGGGCGCGGCCGCCATCTGTTCATCATGACGGCGCTGATCTTGTTCCTCGGCGAGTTCGACCTTTCCGCGGCCAGCAGCCGGAGCGCGGTGTCGGGCGTGCCTTTCTCGATCGACGTATGGCAGACGGACGATGGCCTGCCGCAGAATTCCGTGATTTCCATGACGCAGACGCGCGATGGCTACCTGTGGTTGGGAACGCTCAACGGTCTGGCGCGCTTCGACGGTTTTCGTTTCATGGTCTATAACGAGAGCAACACGCCGGGACTGAGCAGCAGCCCGATTGTCAGTCTCTTCGAGGACAGCCAGAGGAACCTCTGGATCGGCACCGAAACCGCCGGCGTCGTGCTCGTCAAAGACGGCCGAATCATCAGCGTGGACCTGGGCCGCGGCTCACGCGAAGGCCGCTTGATGTCGGCATGCCAGGACGCGGCCGGGGCGGTCTGGCTTTACACGGCGGACGGCCAACTGTGCCGCTATCGCGAGGGCAACGCCGACGTATGGCTGGTGGGGGCGGAGCGGTCGAGCCTCGTGCGCGTCGTTGTGGCGGAAGATTCGGGACCGTTATGGATTGGAACGGATCGGAGTTTGTTTGCCATCGACCCAAGCGAGCTAGGCGCTTCCAGCGAACTACTGAGGAAGCACGAATTGCCGGTGCGCAAACTGGATTTCCTGCTCTCCAGCCGGCGCGGCGGATTTTGGTGCCTGGCGGATGGCAAAGTCCAAAAATGGAAAACGAATCGGAAAGAACGCGACCTGGGCGCGTATCCCTGGAATCGCGCTCCCGTCACCGCGGCGTGCGAAGACCGCGACGGCAACCTCGTGGTCGGGACGCAAGGCGCGGGAGTTTTCTGGTTCGATTCCCAAGGCCAGGCCACCTGTCTTTCCACGAACCAGGGTTTGTCGGACAATTTCATACTGTCGCTCCAAGTGGACCACGAAGGCACGCTCTGGGTAGGGACCGATGGCAGCGGCCTCAATCGCGTCAAACGTCACGTCTTTGAAGTGCAGGGAGAATCGCGCGGTTTGACCGTGCGTTCCGTCACGGAAGGGCCGGACGGCGGACTGTGGATCGGCTTCAATGTCGTGGGCCTCAATGTCAAAGGCGCTTGCTACGCGAAGGACGGAGAGTTGCAGTGGTTCGGGCGCGGTGAGGGGTTGCTGAATTCTTCCGTTTGGTCCGTGTTTGCAGATCGCAGCCAGCGTGTCTGGGCCGGAACGCTGGGGGGGCTGTTCCAATTTCAGAATGGACGCTTCCAATCCGTCGCCGGATCGCGCGCGCTGCATCCGGGAATTCTCGCGATTCATCAAGACCGAAGCGGCCAGATCTGGCTCGGCACGCGCGGCGGTTTGGCGCGCTGGGATACGAACAACTGGCGGATTTTCACCACGCGCGATGGATTGTCAGCGGACGAAGTGCAAGCCATCGCGGAGGATGCCGATGGCAATCTGTGGCTCGGCACGCGCGGCGGCGGCCTCAACCGCCTTCGCGAGGGGAAGTTCTCTGCCTTTCACAAAGCAGATGGCCTGCCCAGCGAGGATGTCTCGTCGTTGTACTTCGATGAAGAAGGCGTTCTGTGGATCGGCACCTCGGGCAGCGGGCTGGCCCGATTTCATCAAAACCAGTGGACCCGCTATACGACCCGCGAAGGGCTCTTCAGCAATTACGTCGGTTACATGGTGGAGGATGGACATGGATTTTTGTGGATTGGATCAACCGCAGGCCTCATGCGAGTTCCCAAAAAAGCGTTGACCGATTACGCGCGCGGCGCGGCCACGTTCGTGGATTGCCGCACCTACGGAACGCTGGACGGCATGCCCTCGCCGGAATGCACCGTGGGTTCCCAACCGGGCGCGTGCCGCAGCCGTGACGGGAAACTGTGGTTTCCCACGATCAAAGGCCTCGTCTCCGTCGATCCCGGCCAGCTCGCGCCCAATACCAACCAGCCTCCGGTGACGATCGAGTCCGTCTGGATCGACGGCCGGGCGCAGAACACCAATGGTCTCCGCGCCACGCTGCCCAAAACCGTCACGGTCCCGGCCGGGCGGGAACGCGTCGAGATGCATTACGCGAGCCTCAACCTTTCCGCGCCAGACCAGGCGCGTTTCAAATATCGCCTCGACGGGCACGAGTCGGCCTGGGTCGAGGCGGGAAACACGCGCGTCGCGCGCTACAGCAAGTTGCCGCCGGGTGACTATCGTTTTCAGGTGACAGCTTGCAACGAGGACGGCGTGTGGAATGAAACCGGCAGCGCGCTCGCGTTGATTGTCGAACCTCCGTTCTGGCGGACCTGGTGGTTTCTCGCGACCGGTTCAGCCAGTCTGCTCGGTGCAATCGTGGCCGGGGTGAATTATTTCTCCACCCAGCGGTTGCGGCGCCAGGTTGAGCGGTTCCGACAACAGGAGGCGGTCGAGAAGGAACGCGGCCGCATCGCGCGCGACATCCACGATCAACTCGGCGCGAGCCTCACCCAAGTCGCGCTCCTCGGCGAACTGGTCGAGAGCGACAAGGACTCGCCCGCGGAAGTGGAGGCGCACGCCCGGCAGATCTCGCAAACCGCGCGCGACACGACGCGGTCTCTCGACGAAATCGTGTGGGCGGCCAACCCCTCCAACGACACGCTCGACGCGCTGATCACGTATGTCTGCAAGTACGCCCAGGAATATCTGGCGGTGGCGGGATTGCGCTATCGGTTGGAGGTGCCGGCTCAATTGCCGAACACTCCCGTTCCTCCGGAAGTCCGGCACAACGTGTTTTTGGCGGCCAAGGAAGCCGTGACGAACGTAGTGCGGCACGCCAAAGCCTCCGGCGTTCGCATTCGCCTGCGGCTGGAGCAAACGGCTTTTGCTTTGGAAATCGAAGATGATGGGCGCGGTCTCCCGGACGTGGACAATCAGGCGGCTCGATCCAGAAACGGATTGCGCAACATGCGCAAAAGGATGGAGGACATCGGAGGCCAGTTCACCATTGGCGCCGGGCCGGAAGGAGGCACCATCGTGCGGTTGGCCGCGCCGCTCGGCGATGAGAAAACCGCCAATCTGGAGCAGTGAGTGTTCCCTCAGTTAAGGTGGGGCGAGGCTTGGGCGAGGCTCCCGCCGAGCCAATGCCATCGAAGAAGGCCAGAAAAGCTTGAGTGGGGTGTTGGATTGGTGGATGAATGGATTGGTGGATTCTTATCAATCCCATGATCCACTAATCCGTCCCCTCCGAAGGATCGCTTCACGCCTGCGGGAGCGTCAAATAGAAGGTGCTGCCTTGCCCCACCTCGCTCTCGACCCAGACCTTTCCCCCGTGCGCCTGGACGATGTGTTTCACGATGGAAAGTCCGAGCCCGGTCCCTCCCGTTTCGCGCGAGCGCGCTTTATCGACGCGGAAGAACCGCTCGAAGACGCGCTCCCGGGCTTCCGGCGGAATGCCCGGCCCATCGTCCTGGACCCAGACCCGGATCATTCCGCCGGGAATCGCTTTTGCGCCCAGGACCACGCGGCCTTCGCTTCGGCCATATTTGATCGCGTTCTCGATCAGATTGAAGAGCACCTGTTGCAGCCGGTCCGCATCGGCCTGGGCCCAGAGTTCGGCCGCAAGAAGATTCTCGACGGTCACCTGGCGCTCGCCGGCGCGGGCGCGCAAATCCTCCACCACGCGCTGTGCCTGCTCGCGCAAGTTCACCCGCTGCGCGTTCATGACAATCTGGCCGCTCTCCAGTTTCGAGATCGTGAGCAGGTCTTCGATCAGATACGTGAGCCGGTCCGCGTGTTTGTCGATGATCTGCAAGAAGCGCGTGAGTTGTTCGGGATCGCTTTTCGCGCCGTCCAGCAAAGTCTCGACGTAGCCTTTGATCATGGAAAGCGGCGTGCGCAGTTCGTGGCTGGCGTTGGCGACGAACTCGCGGCGGGTGTTCTCCAATTCTTTGAGGCGCGTGATGTCGTGAAACACCAGAATAATCCCCTGCGGTTTGCCGTCCTGGTCGATGTAGGCCGTGGCATCTACTTCGAGGCAGCGCGGTTCCCGGCCATGGAACTCAAGCTCGGTTTCCACGGCGCGGTTTTCGCCGGCGACCTTTGCGACCAGGTCGGTCAACGCCGGCCAGCGCAACGCTTCGGCGATGGTTTGGCCCCGAATGTCGGACGCGAGGTCGAGAAGTTTGGCCAGCGTTTGATTGGTGAGCTGGATTTTGCCGTCCGACCCCAGCAGGAGAACGCCTTCGACCATGCTGTTGAACAAGGCCTGTTGCCGCGCCTGGGCTTCCGCATTGGTCTGCTTTTGCTGGCGCAGCATGGTCGCGGTGTATTCTTCCCGCTCCTGCGCCCGTTGCTTCTGGTGGCGCCGCTCCCGCCGCCAGGCGTCCAGAAGAACCAGGCCGACCAGAACGAGGAAAAAGTAAATCGGCCACATCGGAAGAATCACTCTTCCACGCAGCGGTACCCGACGCCGCGGACGGTATCGAGATGTTTGGCGGCCGGGCCGAGCTTCTCCCGCAACCGCCGCATGTGGGTATCCACCGTGCGCGTGTCGATCAACGTGTCGTAATCCCAGACGTCTTTGAGCAATTGCTCGCGGGTCTGGACCCGGCCCTGGCGTTGCACCAGGAGAGTCAGCAGTTTGAATTCCGTTGAAGTCAGTTCGATCTTTCGCCCGCGGACGGTGACCTGATGGCGCGGAATATCAATCGAGAGCTGGCCCACGTGGATCAGTTCCTGTTTGCCTTCAGCAGCCTGGCCTCGGCGGAGCAAATTCTTCACCCGCAAAACCAGTTCGCGCGGGCTAAAGGGTTTCGTCACATAATCGTCGGCGCCCAGTTCCAGCCCGATGACCCGGTCCACTTCCGAGGCCTTCGCCGTGAGCATCATGATCGGAATGGCCGCCGTGGCCGGACTGCGGCGCAGCATTTTGCAGACTTCGAGCCCGTCCACCTCCGGGAGCATCAAATCGAGAACGATGAGCGCGGGCACAACGGCGTGCGATTTCCGGAGCGCTTCGGCCCCATCCGCGGCGGTGACGACATCGAATCCACCGGCGCGCAAATTGAACTCGATCAATTCCAGGGCGGCCGGTTCGTCATCCACCACCAGGATTTTTGGTTTCATCGGTTCGTGCCTACATAGCTGAGATGACGAATTGGTTTCGATCAAGTGACAAATGTGTGCCACTAGAAACCGCAGCTATTCGAGCGACCAGTACTGGATTCCATAGGACTCCAACAGCAGCGGCAGTTTCTGATTCCCCGCCTTCAGATTGAAGAATGGCTCGCGTTGACGGAGCGATCCAGCGTGTCGAAGTGGTAGCGCCCGCGTTCGGGCAGAAGGTTGAAGTATTCCTGGATGAACAGCCGAATCACGCAAGCCCAACTGGTAAGGACGCGTTCCACCGCGTCCCTGGAATGGCTCATTCGACTGTTGAGTAAGTTCAGGGACGGAGTGGAATCCGTCCCTACCAGGTTCAAGGGGGGTGATCGCTTTGTTTCTCGCCACTGCACCCAGCCGATGGTTAACTCGATTCACCTATGAAATATCTCCCGATTTTCCTTCTCCTGCTGGCGGCGACGGTTCAGGCAGCCGACCAAAAACCGAAAGCCGAAACCTTCCTCGACCCCTCCAAGGCCGGACAAGATTACCTCGATCAGGGCGAATACAGAAACGACTGGGGCGGCATTCAGGTCATTGCGCTGGGCGCGGGAAATTTCCGCATGGTCACTTACCAGGGCGGTTTCCCGGGCGAAGGCTGGAATCAGGAGTTCAAGACGGAAACCCCGGGCAAACGCGAAGGCCGCAAGATCGCCTTCACCGGCGAAGACAACTACCGCGCCGAGCTCGCGGAGGGCAAGATCACGATCCACACTGCCAACGGCGGGCCGTACATCATGGAAAAGACCGAACGCAAAAGCCCAACCCTTGGCTCCAAGCCGCCGGCGGGCGCCACAGTCCTGTTCGACGGCACGAGCGCCGACGCATGGGCCGACGGCCATTTGGATGACCGGCGCTTGCTTCAGGCCGGCTGCAAGAACAAGCAGAGTTTTGGCGACTTCACGGCGCACCTCGAATTTCTGCTTCCGTTCAAGCCACTCGGACGCGGCCAGGACCGGGGCAACAGCGGCGTCTATTTGCAGGATCGCTACGAAGTCCAGGTGCTCGATTCTTTCGGATTGAAAGGGGAGAACGACGAGTGCGGTGGCATCTACTCGCAAGCCAGGCCGTCCGCGAACCTGTGTTACCCGCCGCTCACGTGGCAGACTTACGATATCGACTTTGTGGCCGCGAGGTTTGACGAGACGGGCAAGAAAACCAAAAACGCCATCGTCACTCTCAAGCACAACGGCGTCACGATCCACGACCGCCTGGAATTGAAAGGGCCCACGCCCGGTGGAAAGAAGGAAGATTCCAGCGGCGGCCCCCTGCAACTCCAGGGACACGGCAACCCGGTTTTCTATCGGAATATCTGGGTCGTACCGAAGTAAGCGGTCACAGCTCGCCGCAGCGCAGATTTTCAATCTGCCGTATCGCAGAATTGCATTCTGCAAGGGCTCGACAAGTTTCCAGGGCTTTAGAAGTCGCAAAAGCGCTGCCGACGGCAACTCTGCGCTACGGCGGAAGGCACGCTACCACATACGGAAAACGTCCGGTTCGGCTCGCGAGGACGCTCGCCCTACGCTCGCCCCACCTCAACTGAGGGAATACGCACTTCTCGCTTGTCATGGAAGCGCAGACTCTGGAGATTGGCTATATGAAAACTCTCCTCGAATCCAATTCTTGCACCTCACGCCGGCAGTTTCTCAAAGCGACCGCAATGGGTGCTTTGGCTTCCGTCGTGGCGCCCGCTTTCGTGCGCGGCGCGAATCTCAACAGCCGGCTTCAGGTCGCCAGCGTCGGCGTCAACGGCATGGGCTTCACCGACGTGAGTTGGATCGGCTCGCACAAGGCCGTCAAGTTCGTGGGTTTTTGCGACGTGGACACCACGCGTTTTGGCAAAGCGGACGAGGCGCATCCCGGCGTGCCGCATTTCCAGGATTTCCGCGAAATGTTCTCCAAGCTCGGCGGCCAGTTCGATGCGGCCTCGGTTTCAACGCCCGACCACATGCACGCCTACATTGCGTTGGACGCGATGCGACGCGGCAAACACGTGTTTTGCCAGAAGCCGCTGACGCACACGGTGTGGGAGTCCCGGCAGATGCGCCTGCAAGCGGAGAAATCCAAAGTCATCACCCAGATGGGAAACCAGATTCATTCCCACAAAGAATACCGCACGGCGGTGGAGCTCCTGCGCGACGGCGTCATCGGCAAAGTCAAAGCGGTGCACTCGTGGGTCGGAGTCCAGGGAAACAACTACTCGAAGCTGCAAGCGCCGCCTTCGCCGGGGCCTGTTCCCGCGAGCTTGAATTGGCAAGTCTGGGTCGGCACGGCGCCGATGCGCGATTACGCGCCGGATGTTTATCATCCGTTCAAGTGGCGGGACTGGCAGGATTTCGGTTCCGGCGCGCTGGGGGATTTCGGCTGCCACATTCTCGATCCGATCTTCACCGCGTTGGATATCCGCGAACCGATGACCGTCCGGGCGGAACATGATGGGATCAATCAGCAAGTCTGGCCCGTTTCGGAAACCGTGCACTACCTGTTTCCGGGAACGCGCTTCACGGCGGACGGCACGTTGCCCGTGACCTGGTATGACGGCGGCCGGCAACCGGACAAATCCCTGGCGCAAATGCCGGAGTCCGCAAAACTGCCCGGCAGCGGATCGCTGATCATCGGCGAAGAAGGCAACATGGTCCTGCCTCACGTGGGTATGCCGCAACTTTACCCGGTCAAGAAATTCAGGAACTTCGACATCAAAGCAGAGTCGCAGCTCATCCACTGGCACGTGTGGGTCGAAGGCGTTCTCTCCGGCAAGAAGACCTCCGATGGCTTCGATTACGCAGGGCCGCTGGCGGAGGCCGTGCAACTGGGCAATGTGGCGGCCCGTTTCCCGGGGCAAGAGTTGAAATGGGACGCGAAAGCCTTGCGGATTACGAATCACGCTGAGGCCAGTGCGCGGCTGACCAAACAGTACCGGCAAAGCTGGGAAATCCACGCCGTCGCCTGATTCGGATAACTCCCTCTCTTCCCTGGTAAGGGAGGAGAGGACTGAGGGCTGGGGACAGGAGGGCCCGTGATTACTGCAATCGCAGCCAGGCGACGACCGGGAAATGGTCGCTCGGATACTGGCCGTCTTTCTGAAAGGTGACGATTTCGGTGGCGTCCGCAGCCACAGGTCCGCGCGCCAGAATCCAATCAATCCGGTCGCCGCCTTCCCGGGGGGTGCCGAATCCGTGGAAAGTGCTCATCCGCTCGTTGCGGCGCGTGCCTGCGGTGCTCCAGGTGTCGGTCAGTCCGTTTTGATTGACCAGGATTTCGTAGGCTTTGTTGCCTCCGGCGACGGCATTGAAGTCGCCGACGAGCAGGACGGGCAAGGCGGTCTTCAAGCCCTCGATTCGTTCCCGGATCAGCGCCGCGCTTTTCTCGCGAGCGGCCTGGATTTGATGATCGAGATGGGTGTTGAAGAAGTAGAATTGCCGCTGCGTGTGCCGGTCCAGGAATTTCACCCAGGTTACCATGCGCCGGTTTGAATTGCCCCACGTGCTGGACGCGATCACGTTGGGGGTGTCCGAGAGCCAGAAGTGATCGTACTCCAGCGGCTCGAATCGCTCTCGGCGATAGAATACGGCCATGAATTCGCCGCGGCTGCCGCCTTCGCGTCCGAGTCCGAGCCATTCGTACTGGGGCAGGTCCTGCGCAATGTCTTTGATCTGCGGATAGAGTCCTTCCTGAGTGCCGATCAAATCCGGGTTGAGCTTTTGAATGCATTCCCGCATGACTGGACGCCGCTGAGGCCAGGCGTTGGGCGGTTTTGGGCTGGCGTAACGCAGGTTAAAGGTCATCACGCAGAGGGTGTCCTTTGGCGAGTCCGCGGATGAAACAAGGCTGGTCGTGTCTGCTGAAGTGAGAACAAGCGCAAGGAGAATCGTAAGCATAGTCGGATCACACATTTTCGGACCGCAGTGAGCATAATTGATCCGGGTCTCTCGTGAATACAATTCCACGCTCAAAAACGGTCTTGTTGCCGCCAGTCCCAGCTTGTATCTCTCCGGGGACGGCCAGCCCGACAATGAAGACGCTTGTTTGCATTTCAAACTACGGGGACGGCCAGTTGCTTTATCTCCATCAGATCCTCATTGCTTACGACAACATGAGTGGATTTGAGGTCGATGTGGTCCTGCACACCACCGTTCCACTCGATCTCAGCCGGTATGCCTTTCGCGCCACGCAGATTCCGTGCGATCCGGCGATGGGCCGTGATCTGGCCCTTTGCCATCGGAAGGTGATGGACGAGGCGCAAGACCAGTACGATCTCTTCATCTACACCGAGAACGACGTGTTGATTGCGGAAGACAATTTGCGCGCGTTTTGTGAGACGAACGCGGTGTTGCCCGAACCCTACGTCGCCGGCTTTATCCGGTACGAACGCAACCGGGAGAGACCGGACGATCCGGAGATGTATTTGCCGGACGCGCACCCTTCCGGGGGCCGCGTGCTCAAAGGCCAACTCGTTCTCAACGGCCTGCGTTGCGCGCGGCTGAGAAATCTGCACCAGGGTTGCTCGGTCCTCACGCGCGCGCAATTGAAATGCGCGATGAAAAGCCCGTTCTACCATTACTACAATCGCGGCGATCCCTTGAACCGCGAGGTCGGCGCCTCGTTTGTGTATATCGGGTGCGGCCTGCAAAAGGTCATCCCGATCGACCGCCTCGAGGAACTGATGATTCATCATTTGTCGGACAAATACGTGCATCTTGACGAGCCGCCCTGGAACAAAACCCCGCCCTACACGCTCACGGAATTGAAGCGTTTCATCGCGGACTCGGAGAAACGGACCGCCGCGTGAATGCCAACCCAGTCCACCCACGAATTGTCAACGTAACCTTCCCATGAACCCATCTCCCGGACCGTGGCCTTTAGGCCGCCTCAACGCTCAACTCCGGAGAGTGCGCGGAAGCAGCCTAAAGGCTGCGGTCCGCACGGTCTCAGGTTCATGGGCCGTGTGCACGGCTCGAAGGCCGTGGAAGCTTCCCATGCACCAGACGGTCGGGCGAGCCTGTCCCCAGCGAGCCGAACCGGGCGTGTTCCACGCACGTCGAGCGGCTCGCCGGGACGGACTCGCCCTGCTACCCGGCGGTTCCTGAGCCATCCACTATGCTTCTTCTCTTTTTCTGCTCCGGCGCGACCGCTTTGATCTACGAAGTCGTTTGGTCGAAATACCTGGCGCTGATGTTTGGCAGCACGATCCAGGCGCAAACCGTCGTGCTCGCGGTGTTCATGGGCGGCCTCGCGCTGGGCAACCGGCTGATCGGCTCGCGCGCGGATTTCCTCCGCCATCCCCTCAAAGCGTACGGCTACCTGGAAATCGGAATCGGCCTCTTCGCGTTTTTCTTTCCCTTCCTTTACGAGAGCGCGGATCAAGTCTTTGTGAGCCTCGGATCAAAGGTTTTGGAGCACGGACTGGTGCTGCTCGGCCTCAAAGCGATTCTCAGTGTTTGCTTGTTGCTCCTGCCCACGGTCCTCATGGGCGGAACTTTGCCGCTGGTGGCGGCGTGGCTGCAGAAAGAATCAAGCGACGCCGGGCGCCGCTCCGCGCGCTTTTACTCGGTCAACAGCCTGGGCGCGGTGGCAGGCGCGGGGCTGGCAGGCTTCGTTTTGGTCAAGCAACTGGGAATGGTCTCCACGCTCCAGATGACGGCTCTGGCCAATGTCCTGGTGGGCGCGGTGGCCATCGTGCTTTCACGACGGATTAGCGCGGCAAGCGAAGCGATGCCGTCTCCTTCCCATGACCCGACCCACCCCTTACCCCTCCCAGGGGAACTTGATTCTGACGCAAGCCTGGCCTGGGCCAGCGTGATTGTGGCGGTGACGGGGGGTGTCTCGATGGGATTGGAAGTTCTGGCGTCGCGCTCGCTGGCCCTCATCTTTGGCGCGTCACTCCAATCGTTCGCCGTCATGCTGATGGCGTTCATTTTTGGAATTGGCGCCGGGGGCGCGGTCGTGGCTTCGCCGCGGTTCAGCCGTTTTCAAAAGCCGGCCACCACCGTGCCCTTGATGCTGTGCGCGGCATTCAGCGTGGCGATCTTCATCGTGAGCATTGAAGAATGGGCGATCCTTTACGCCAAGGCGCGAACGGGACTGGCTCAAACGGAGACCGGTTACCTGTTCAATGCGATTCTCACCTCGGCGATTGCGATTCTCGTGATCGGGTTGCCGGCCGGATTGTTGGGCGCGGTTCTGCCGCTCTGGATTCGCATCCTGGCCGGATCAACCACGACGCTGGGCGATCGCGTCGGCCGGTTGCTCACGTGGAACACGCTGGGCGCGGTGGCGGGCGTGCTGCTGACCGGCTTCATTCTGATGCCCGGGCTTGGGGTGCGCGGCGCTCTGGGAGTTTTTGCCGTGCTCGTCGCGATGTTTGCCGCAGCCACTTCATGGGTGAACCGCCAGCCCTGGCCGGCGGCCTTTTCTGTCGCGCTGGCCGGCGTGGTGGTCTGGATCTGGTTGGGACACGGTGACGAATGGAAACACACGTTGGCCTCCGGCATTTTCCGCCTGCGCACGGCGGAGGTTCCGTGGGATTTGATCGAGCAACGGCGGCGCCTCGTCGATCTCGTGTTTTACGAGGACGGCCCGGACGCGACCGTCTCCGTGGAAACCCGGTCCAAACAGAGCTCCAACCGAGATTATGTTCTTCGAGTCAACGGCAAGCCGGACGCTTCCGCACAGGGAGATCTATCGACGCAATATTTGCTCGCTCATCTGCCGATAATGGCGCGGCCGCAGAGCAAAGACGTGTTCGTGCTCGGATTCGGCAGCGGGATCACGGCGGGCGCGCTGTTGGGCCATCCCGTCGAGCGCCTGACCATCGCCGAGAATTGCCGGCCAGTCCTGGAGGCCGCGAAGATTTTCGAGCCGTGGAATCGCGGCGTTGCGACCAACTCTCGCGCGCGAATCCGGCTGGAAGACGGACGAACGGTCCTGAAACTGAGTCCGGAGAAATACGACATCATCATCAGTGAACCCTCCAACCCGTGGGTGGCCGGTGTCGCCAGCGTCTTTACGAAGGAGTTTTACGAACTGGCGTCGAGCCGGTTGAAGGAGGGCGGGATCATGGCGCAGTGGTTTCACATGTACGAAATGCACGACGGCATCGCGTTTCTGGTCCTCCGAACCTTCGCCCGCGTTTTTCCACACCTTGAAATCTGGGATTCACAGGAAGGCGACATCGTCCTGCTCGGCTCGCACCTGCCTTGGAAATCGTTTCCGGAGGTGTTCCGCGAAGTGTTTTCACGAGACGATCCCCGGTCCGATCTGGAACGCATCGGCCTCAAATCGCCGGAAGCCGTGTTCGTGCGGCAAGTGGCGTCCCAGCGAACGGCGTTCGCCGTGGCTGGGGATGGGCCGATCCAGTCGGATGCGTTTCCCGTGCTGGAGTACGCGGCGCCCAAGGCTTTTTACATCGCGGCGTTAGCTCAGCAGGTTTTTTTGTTCGACGAGCGCACCTGGCAAATGGACCTGGCGCCGGAGGAAAAACGCACGATTCTCCGTTCGCTGCCGGATGAATTGCTCTACGCGACGTTCGGCAATTACACCTTCAGCAATCGAGAACTGCGCAGCTATCTCCAGTGGCGTTCCTCCAGCTTCCAGAGCAACGATGGCCGCAACGTGTATCACGCCAGCCCGTTCTTCCCCGTCGTCTTCAGGCCGGCGGAGTCTTATCCGCTCGTTCCGGAGATCCCGCCCAACTCGACCTCGGAAGCAACGGATTTGTTGCTCGCCCAGGCGCTTATTTTTACACGGCCCACGCTCTGGGAAGAGGGGGTTCGATCCATCGAAAAAATTCTCGAAGCCCGAGCGAGTGGGAAAGAAAAAGGCGCGATCGTGGATTGGCTTCCAGGCCACTTCGCGTCCGTGGCCGCGCGAGCGCGGTTGACTCACGGCGACGCGGAAGGCGCTCGGCGCGACGTCGAACTGGGTCTGAAAATCGTTCCGGACGACATCCAGTTGCTCTATCTCCAGCGGATCATCGAGCGCCATTACACCCAGCCGTAGTCACTTCCCCTCCTTCGCCCACTGTTTCATGAGGCGGATGTTTTTCTCGGTGACGTTTTCCTGGTTCGGCTTGCTGGCTCGTCCGCCCAGATAAACCGCCATGTCGCTGTCGTACATTTTTTCAGGCTCAGGCTGGCGGCCCTGGTCGCGGGTTTCTTCCATCCAGCGATCCAGGCGCGCGCGCAAGGCCGCAAGCGTCTTGGCCTGGCTCGAATCGGCCGCGAGATTCTTCACCTGCCAGCGGTCCGTCGTCCATTCGTAGAGTTCTTCCGCCGGACGTGTCGGACTGAACAGAAGTTTCTCCTGCAAATCATCAAGCTGACCCGCGGCGTGCATTTCGCGCAAACGTTTCACGATGCTCTTGGCGTCTTTGTAAGCGTTGGGCTGAAGATGCGGGCGAAGCGGGAGAAAGTTGGAAATGTACAGGAATCGATCCGTCCGCACCGAGCGAATGTGTTCCACGGTCTCATCGCACCGGTCGCGAGCGGCAAAGACGGCGTCGCGCGGCCGGTAATCCTTCGCGAACACGTCGCGCGCTTGCATGCCCCTGGGCAGGGGAATTCCCGCCGCCGCCAGCGACAGGGCAGCCATGTCGAGGTGCTCGATCAAATCGTCGCGCACGCGGCCTTTTGGTATGCCAGGGCCGCGCACGACGAACGGGATGTGCGTCCCCTCGTCGTAAAGGAACTGCTTGCCCCGCGCGTGGCTGATGCCGTGGTCGGTCATGAAAAGAATGAGGGTCTGCTCCAGAATGCCTTCCTTGTCCAGCCGCGCGAGCACTTGCCCGACGTGCCGGTCGGTGAAACGAACCGTGTCCAGATACGCGGCCCAATCGCGAAGTTGCACGGGATCGCGCGGGTAGCAGGGCGGGAGCGTGACCTTGTCGGGATCAGTCGCGCTGTCGAACTCCCGGGTCGCGCGTTCGAGGAGTTGGCGGGCGGCCGCGTCCGTGCCGCCGCGCAATTTGCCGCCGGCCAGTTGCACTTGCATGAAGAAGGGCTGGCCTGCTTTGCGGTCCGACCAGTCCTGGCTGTCATACATTTTCTCGTCCCACTCGAAGTTGTAATCGGTCTTGCCGAGCCCGCCGCCGCGGTTGGCCGGGCGTCCGGCGCGATTGGCATTCGTCAGACCGCTGCCGATGCAGGTGAAGTAACCGGCCTTCTGGAACAGCACCGGAATCGGCACGACGCCTTCAGGCAGATGGATTTTTTCCACGCCGCGTCCGCTGCGATGGTGGTGAGCGCCGATCGTGGTTTGATACATCCCGGTGATGAGCGCCGAACGGCAGGGCGAACAAACCGGCGCGGTCGTGAAAGCGCGCGAGAACCGCGTTCCCTCGGCAGCCAGGCGATCCACATGGGGTGTTTGAATGAGCTTCTCGCCGTAGCACGAAAAGTTCGCAGACATGTCATCGACGACAAACCAGAGAACGTTCGGGCGATCCGCCGCGGCAGCGCTGTAAGTGGCGGCGGCGACCAGCAGAGCAAGGAGGGGCCGTTTCATGGTCGGCAGTGTGCGCTTGAAGCCGCGCGCGAGGCAAGTCTGAGACTGAGGCCCTCCGTGATGGTGGGGCGAGGCTGCCGAGCCATTCCTCGTTGGCATTAAAACGAGGGGCCCCTATCCTTCAAACGTCGATCCTCATGATTGGCCGTGTGGGGGAACGTCTGGCAACTTCCTTGAAGCCTGCGCGCCGAAAAGCGGAAAGGGTCCCGGTCCAGGCAAAGGCATCCGGCATTCGGCTTTTCCGAGGCACGACAGGATAACCCTCAACAATCCGCGCGCCGTGACGGGAGGCGTGTTCGGCAGCGGCTCTCAACAATTGCGAGCTCACGCCCGCCTGTCGAAACGGTTTGGCGACGAACAGACAGGTCACCGACCAGACGGGCCTTTCATCCGGGGGCGCCAGGACACGCGACCGCTCCAGAAAAGTATAAACCTTCCGGGGGGCGACGGCGCACCAGCCAATGGCTTGTCCGTCCGCATACGCCAGCACGCCCGGCACCTGGCCCGACTTCACGATTTTCCTGAAGGCCGCCTTGTTGCCGTCGCCTTTCTGCCGGAGAAAATCTGCGCGTTTCAACCGCCACGTCATGCACCAGCAACCGCCGCACGCGCCGCGCTCGCCAAACAAGGCTTGCAGGTCAGGCCATCGTTCAGGGGTGAGTGGCCGAAACGTCAGCAGCAACCGAATTTTGTGTTTGAGTGGTTCCATTTGGTGAGCAATGGAACAATGAAGGAAATGAACCAAGACCTCAAGAAATCACCTTCTCCTCCTTCCCATCCCAGAGCATCGTCTTGCTCTGGCGGAAGGATTCGACCGTCATCCTTGATCGCGACCATGGCCGCCTCGACGCGCATCATCCTACAGACGTGGCACGTAGAAACGCGGAAAGCGTCCCGGTCCATATGTGTTTGTGTACCTTTCGCCGTAGCGCAGAGTTGCACTCTGCCGTATCGCCGATTTGCAATCGGCGGCGCTCCGGCGAGTTCCAGAGCTCTAGAACTTGTCGATCCCCGGCGGAATGCAATTCCGCGATACGGCAGATTGCAAATCTGCGCTACGCTAAACAGATCCCGGCGGCCCGCCGAACACACGGAGCGTCCGCGAAATTCGGTTTCCAGTGAGGCACTGACACGTGTCGATGCCGTCGGCGAGACGCCGACGCATGCAGCCGAGACGACCGCGCTCCTCATCTTGCCTGAATAGCTGCTGTTCAAATTGTTTTCACTTTCTCCGCGTGTGCATCCCACAGCATCGTCTTGCTCTGGCGGAAGGATTCGACCGCCAGCTTGATCGCGACCATGGTGGCGCAGCCGAGGTCGGCGTTGCAGGCGAGCTTGTCTTTGCCACGGAGCACGTCGATGAAATTGCCTTCGAGATCGCGGCGCTGTTTGATCGGCAGGCGGACTTCCTCTTTGCCGTCGTTCTTCGCTTTGAATTCTTCTTTGAATTCGCCGTTCCAGCGCAGGGACGGTTCGCCGCCGAGTTCCATGGTGCCGTGTTTGCCGTAGATCCGGTCGGGCAATCCGGCGTCGTTGGTCAACGTGCTCACGAGAAAGATCGACCATTCATTGGGATAGTCGGCCGTCATCATGAACATGTCCGGGATGTCGCGCCCGTCCTTCTCCACGTAAAGCCCGCCGTTGGCGTTGACGCGGCGCGGGTACTCGCCGTTCGGTCCGGCGATCGCGATGAGCAACGGCGCGAGCTTGTGATAAAGCAGGTCAGTCGCAACGCCGCCATTGTACGGCCAGTATTTGCGGAAACGGAAGAAGTGTTCGGGCGTCCAGGGAATCTTCGGGGCCAGGCCCCATTGGTGTCCGAGCCACATGTCCCAATCGATGTAATCTTCGCCGGTTTTGTCCGGTCCGGCGGTGAGATCGATTTTCTGGTGCTCGTTGAAGAGGCAGATGCGGGCGTTGCGATTGTAACTGCCGTGCGCCCAGGTGACCTTGCCGATGCGCCCGGCTTTGATCGCCTCGTGCGCTTGCCAGTAGGAATCGTTCGCCGTGCCGTTGGGGCCGACCTGGAGAGTTTTCCCGGTGCGCTTGACGGCGTCGCGCAACTCGATGGCTTGCTCGACCGTGTGGGTCATGGGCTTTTCGACATAGACATGCTTGCCGGACTCCATGGCGTCGATGGAAATCTTGGCGTGCCAGTGATCCGGCGTCGCAATCAAAACCGCATCGAGATCCTTTCGCTCAAGCAGCTTTCGGTAATCCAGGTAGCCGTCCCCTTTGCAAATGCCTTTGGCGCGCGTGACACGGCGTTGATAGACATCCGACACAGCGCGGACGACGATGTTGTCGATCTGGCTGCGTTTGACCAGGCTGTTCACGTGGCCCGTGCCCATGCCGCCGCAACCGATGACGGCGAAATTGATGCGATCGTTCGCGCCGAGGACGGCGGAATAGGACGAGGGCGGCAACGCCAGCGCGCTCGCGGCGAGAGCGGAGGATTTCAGGAATTCGCGGCGGGAGGTTTTGAATGTTTTCATGGTGGGTTTTTGCGTTGCAGGATTGGCGATTCGTCTAGTGATGTGTCTCACACATCACCAGCGAGTGAACAGCGGTTTATTCACCCGGAACCCTCGAATGACAAGGCGAATTCCTGATTGAACCGGACCCAGGAATCAAGCAGCATGTCCGCCAGCATCAGCTTCAACGCGGAACAGCCAGTTGATTTGAGCTTCACGAATGAAACCTGCACCTAACTCCGAGACGGGCGGTGTCGCAGCCCGAACCGCGCCGGATGAAAGCCTTCCCTTTTTGACACGCCGGCATCTGCAGTACGGCTGGTGGTCGTTGCTCTGCTTTCTGACCCTGGGAATGGCGCTGGAGGCCTTGCACGGCTTCAAAGCGGGCATGTATCTCGATGTGTCCAATTCCACGCGGCGTCTCATGTGGACGCTGGCTCATGCGCACGGGACCTTGCTTTCTCTGGTCCACATCGCGTTCGGCGCGAGTCTGCAATTTCTGCCCGCGTGGAATCCGCGTTCGCGGGGATTGGCCTCGGCGTGTCTGACCAGCGCCGGCTTTTTGATCCCGGGCGGATTTTTCCTCGGCGGCATTGCGGATTTCAAAAGGTATCAGGGCGATCCGGGTCTGGGCATTGTCCTGGTGCCGGTAGGCGCGCTGGTTCTTTTTGTCGGTGTATTTCTGACGGCTCGGGCCGCGCAGACTTCAAAAACTCAGGCGGGAGCGGCTGAAATCAGAGGGAAGATAAAGTGAGCGGAAGCAACGTCGGTGGCGATGTCGGTGGGGCGACGCTCCCGCGGAGCCAGCTTTTCGGCGAACGCATCTCGGTTTCTGGCTGCCTGCCTTGCGTAAGACGGCATTCCCCCCTCATCCCGGCCCTCTCCTGGAGAGAGTTATCTGTTCAGCGTGGGTAGGGACGGATTCCACTCCGTCCCTGACTAATCCTTGAGGCGTCTCTTGAAGGGAGAGACGGACCACGGAAAAACCAGGAGCCTTCGTTGGCCCATCGTCTCTTCCTGGGCGGCGGTCTGCCTCAAGGCTTGATTGGGGACGGAGTGGAATCCGTCCCTACCACGCTGAACACGTGTACATGGGAGAGGGAGAAACGCACTCCATATGGCTACGAGCTGTCACCACGCCCCAGTTCGCGGACTAACTCCGGGAACTGGCACTGATCGCACAGCGCGTTGGAGTGATCGCAAAAATCGCGGACGATCTGGAGAAGCCCTTGCTGAGCCGAGGCGGTTTTGATCCACCGCACTTTCTGCCCGCCGAAAAGGCGCGCCCGGGCCAACCGTAAGACCGCATTGTCTTCACTCCTCGGCCAGGCAAAGTATCGCTGCTCGGCCCGGGCCTGAAGCTCCGCGCTTTTTCCTGCCACCGCCCGAATCCAAAACCACGGCAAAATCACGTTCACGGCCAGGTCGGTGACGCGTTGCGGTCCGATGAGCGGCTGCGGTTGGGGCATGCGGGAAGATCGAAGGGTCCAGTGCCGCGACCAGAGATCGTCGTGCTTGACCTGAAGAACATCCAACAACGAATCGGAAAGTTTTTCGTCAGCGATGGATTGCGCGAACCATTGCTCCAGTCGCGAAGGCAGATCGCCGGAGGCCAGCCAGTGAGCGGCGAGGGCCAGCCGGCGTTGGGGATGGTTCGCGGGGCGCAAGCCGTTGAATCGCCAGGCCACGCGCGGCAGAATAGATTCGGAATACGCTTCGCGTTCGCGCCACCAGATGTCCCAAAGCCCCCGCAAATACGCATCAATCTGCGGCGCGGTTCCGATCAGTTGCGTTGGCAAAAGCCCTCCGAGTCCAAGGAGCCGCGCCTGCCAGACAACCGGTGAAGGAGCGGTTCGGTCCGTGTCAGTGGCCGGCGAGGGCAACTGCTCGGCCAGAAGCCGCATGGGCCAGACATTGTGTTTGTAGCCCAGGGCGCCGAAGAGGCCCTCCCAGAGCGATTGTTCCCAGCCAGCCTGCTGAGCGCGCGCCTGGATCTGAGCGGCTTTGGCCTGCAATCGAACTTCGGCTGCCTGCTTGAGCAACGCCTCGCTTTGAGCGATGGGCAAATCCCGCAGCGGCGCCGCGCACTTGCCAAACAAATCGAGTGGAATTCGAGGAAGCGAATTCTGGCCCAGCCAGGCGCTCAGGTCGGACAGAGGCGCATCCAGGTGCGGTTTCAACGCGAGCGTGGGCAAAGCACAGGGCGTGGCCGGCTCACCTTCCCAAACCACATGGAGAACGACCTTCCGGTAGGCCGGATTCTGATTGTGGCCATGGCTTTTCCAGAGGTGCGGGTGCAAATCGATCTCCACGTCGCCCTGCGTGGGCGCCGCCGTCCCGAACTTGAGCACCGCGTCCCGGAAATCCGGCCCGGCTTCGCGATTCCAGAAGCCCGGATGAAGAACCCGGAGCGACTCGCCGTCCAAAGTCGTCAGATGATCGCGCTGCAAGCGCTGATGATGCCAGAGCGACTGAAGGAAACGTTCCGTGACGCGGGACGAATCGGCGGACTCTTGCAACGTCCACGACGCCGCGACGAGCGCGCGCCAACGGCTGTAAGGATTTTTGGGGATCAACCGCACCTTGCCTTGCTTTTGCGCGACCTCTCTTGCAAAGTCAAGCGTGAATACAATGATCGGCTTGCGCAAATCCACGGTGAACTGTCGCGATTTCTGGCAGACGCCGGCTAAATTGGCCGGCGACCTCCTTCCCATGAACCGGCCCCGCAAATCCAGGGCGGACCACGAATTGAGGGGGAACCATTCGAGGTCCGCCCCGAATTCGTGGAGGATCACGAGTTCATGGTCCATGTGCATGGCGCCGAGGCCAAGGCAACTTCCCATGAACCCGTCTTCCGGCATGTGGCCTTTAGGCCGCTTCAACGCTGGACTCCGGAGAGTGCGCGGAAGCAGCCTAAAGGCTGCGGTCCGCCCGCTTTTTCCGGATCGGGGTCCAAAAGCGGCAGAGATCTGCCGCGCGCCAAGACGCTGGCGCGCCGGAGCCCGATCTTTTGCGTTCCTGGTCCCGTGGCGAGATACCGAGATCGTGAAGTCACCCATGCAACGAGAGGAAACCTGCGACTGGAGAATCCCTGCGTGAAGCTGCCGACCACTTTGGCTGCACTGTTCATGCTCGGCGGTGTGGAGCACGGCTCCCTCGAAGGCCGGTTCGCCTCTGCGGCTACGCCCAGCGCGCCTCCGGACGTCCGGCGCGACCCGGTCGTCAACGCCATCGAAGAAGTGATGCCGAGCGTCGTGAACATCAGCACGGAAACGATTGTCGAAATCCGTGACCCGTTTGATCAGGTGTTTCGCGATTTTTTTGGACCGTACTGGGGCCGCCGATCGACGCGCCGCCAGAATAGCCTCGGCTCCGGGGTGATCATCGACGAGACCGGATACGTGTTAACCAACATGCACGTCGTCCGGCGGGCGAACCGCATCACCGTGACTCTCGCCGATGGAAGGACCTTCGAAGCCCAAAACGTCGTCCAAACGCTCAAGACGGATGTGGCTTTGCTGCAGTTGCTCGACACCCAGGGGGAGAAGTTCAAGGCCATCAAGTTCGCGCCGGACGACGATTTGCTCCTGGGCGAAACCGTCCTGGCGCTGGGCAATCCGTTCGGGCTCGGCGGTTCGGTGAGCCGGGGCATCTTGAGTTCCAAGGCGCGGCGGCCCAGTGCTGAGGATGAATCACTGGACATCAATGACTGGCTTCAGACTGACGCCGCGATCAATCCCGGCAACAGCGGCGGGCCACTCGTGAACTTGCGCGGCGAACTCATCGGCATCAGCGTGGCGGTGTTCCGCGAGGCTCAAGGAATCGGGTTTGCCATCCCGGTCAAGCGCGTTGCGGAGGCGCTGGGTGAAATCTTCACGCCGGAATTCATGCGCTCCCTTTGGTTCGGAGGCTACTTTCAATCCAGCGCCGCGGGCCCGACGGTATCGGTGGTCGAAGCCGGAAGCCCTGCCGAGAAGAGCGGCCTGCGGCCCGGAGACCGCGTGCTCTCGGTGAACGACAAAACGCCCCGGAACCTCGTGGAGATCAATCGCGAGCTGATGGCCGCCGGCGATCGGCGAGACGTTCGACTGGTCGTGCAGCGCGACCAGGAGAAGAAAACTCTCCAGGTGCGGCTGGTGCCGGAAGCGACCTTCTTCAACGCCGAGCTGATCCAGAAAAGACTCGGCGCCACGCTCCAGCATTTGACTCCGGCTCTCGCCGGAACCATGGGCTTCGGCCAATTTCAAGGCTTCGTAGTCGCGGAAGTCGAACCCGGCGGACCCGCGGCGAAGGCGGGATTGAGAGATGGCGAGTTGATTCAAACGTTCGACGGACATGTGCCGGGCAACCTTATCCGGGCGGCGCATTTTCTTTACGCCAAAAAGAAAGGCGATCGCGTCCAAATGGCCGTCATCGTGCCCCGCCGGACTGGCCGAATTGTGCAGCTTTTCTCCGCGACCAAGACCGCGACGATTCGTTGATCTGTGAGCGATTCCTGGATGATCGAAGTTTCCAACCTGACCAAACGGTACGGGGGCCGCACGGCGGTGGAGGACGTTTCTTTCGCGGTCGAGCGCGGCGAAATCGTCGGCTTGCTCGGCCCCAATGGCGCGGGCAAAAGCACCATCCTCCGCATCCTGAGCACTTTTCTGCCTGCCACTTCCGGAGCCGTGCGCGTGGCCGGCTTCGACGTCTTCTATCAATCCGGCGAGGTGCGGCGGCGCATCGGTTATATGCCGGAGAACAACCCGCTTCATCTCGACATGCGGGTCCGGGAGTACTTGAAGTTCCGCGCGCGGTTGAAAGGATTGAGCGCCGGCCAGGCCCGCGACCGCGTCGGGACCCTCATGGAACAATGCAGTTTGACCGACGTCAGCCGGCGGATTGTGGGCCAACTCTCCAAAGGCTATCGGCAGCGCGTCGGTCTTGCGGATGCCCTTGTGCACCAGCCCGAGCTGTTGATTTTGGACGAGCCAACCATCGGGCTGGATCCGAACCAGGTGCGGGCGGTTCGGCAATTAATCAAGGAACTGGGCAAGTCCCACACCATCCTCCTCTCGACGCACATCCTGCCCGAAGTCGAAATGACCTGCAGCCGCATCCTGATCCTTCATGAGGGAAAGTTGCTGGCCGCCGACCGGAAGGAGAACCTGGAGAAGAGCCTGGGCCAGGAAGGCCAGGTCATTGCGGAAATCGCGGCTCCGCTCCCGGCATTGCAGGAATGCTGGAAAGAGATGGAGTTGATCGAGCATTATGACATCGCGCCGGCGGAGGGCGAGTACCTGCGCTGCGCGCTGACCCCGCGCGCCGGAGTGGATATTCGGCCGCTCGTCTTTGAGAAAGTGCGGCTGCACGGCTGGACGATGCGGGAGCTGAAGCGCAGCCCTCATACTTTGGAAGACATCTTCGTGCACATTATCCGCGGCGACAAGGAGGAGGGCTTCTGATGCAGGTGTATCTCACGTTGGTCCGCCGGGAGCTGGGCGGATTTTTCGGTTCGTTGACGGGCTACATTTTGATGGCGACGGTGTTGCTGTTGTTGGGGCTGAGCTTTGCCGATATGCTGGCCAAACTGAACGTGGAACCGACGGACGCGCCGGTCACGGAACAGTTTTTCGTGACGGTGTATTTCTGGCTCATCCTTCTGCTCACCACTCCCATCATGACCATGCGCACGTTCGCGCAAGAAAAGTTCTCTGGCACTTACGAGACGTTGATGACCGCGCCGGTGGCAGACTTGCCCGTGGTGCTCGCCAAGTTCAGCGGCGCGCTGTTGTTCTACGCCATCACCTGGCTTCCGTTGCTGATCTACCTGATGTTGGTCCGGCGTTACTCGAATGACCCGACCCTGCTGCAGCCCGGCGGATTACTGGCCACGTTTCTCGGCATTCTGCTGGTGGGCGCGCTTTATTTGTCGCTGGGCTGTTTTGCCTCGGCCCTCACGCGCAACCAGATCGTAGCCGCGATGATCAGCTACGCGCTGGGCCTGGGGCTGTTCCTGCTCAGCTTGCGTTCCTTGATGGCCGCGCCGGGACCCGGTTGGACGACGAAGGTCTTCGAATACATCTCCATGACGGAACACCTGGAGACTTTTGCCGCCGGGCTGGTCGATACGCGGAGTGTCATTTACTACACCAGCCTGACGGCGTTTTTCCTGTTCCTGACCTTGCGCGCCGTTGAGAGCCGGCGCTGGAGATAATCATGGCGGAAGAATCGGCAGCGCAGGCAAGTTTCTGGCCGGGTCGTCGCTGGCGGATCGGCTTGAACGTCGCGTTGTCGATCGTTGCCGTGTCCGCGATCCTGGTGATGGTCAACTTCATTGCGGCGCGCCGTTACGAGCGATTCAACTGGGGCGCCGGCACGCAGGATCCGCTTTCGCCGGTCACGCTTCGCGTGCTCGAAGCGTTGACCAACCAGGTCAAGATCATCGTCTTCTTCGATCATCGCGAGCCGCTGTTCAGCGCCGTCCGCAAAGTGCTCGACCAATACGAAGTTCAATGTTCCAGGTTGGACGTCGAGTATGTCGATTACACCTTCAGTCCGGGACGCGCGGAGGAAATCCGAACCGCGTACGACCTGGCCGAGGCGGACAAGGACGACCGAATTATTTTCGCGTGCAACGGCAAGAAGAAGGTCGTGCACGCGGGCGAGCTTTCCGAATACGACTACTCGGGCGTCTTCACCGAACGCAAAGTCAAGCGCACGACTTTCCGGGGGGAACAATTGTTCACGTCGGCGATTTGCAGCGTGATCGACACGCGGACGGCCAAAGCCTACTTCCTGGAAGGCCATCGCGAACACGATCCCACAGACCGGCGGGATCAGATCGGCTACATGGATTTCGCCAAGGTTTTGCAGGAAAATAATGTGGCGATCGGGCGCCTCTCGCTCCTCAATGCCGAAATCCCGGCGGACTGCCAGCTTCTGATTGTGGCCAGCCCTTTGAATCCGATCGCCGAGGAAGAGCTGGAGAAAATCGACAAGTACCTCAGCCAGGGTGGACGGATGCTGGCGTTGTTTAACCATGATTCGCGCCAGGTCGCGACCGGTCTGGAAGCGTTGCTCGCCAACTGGGGCGTCGAGGTCGGCCGGGATCTCGTCACCGACAAACCCCGGAGCAGCACGAGCGATCCGCGTCTCGTCATTGTCACTGAATTCGGAGATCATCCTTTGGTCAAGCCTTTGCGCCGTTCCCGGCTCGCGCTGGCGTTGCCGCGATCGATCAGTCTGCGCAGCCCCGCTCAGCGCGGTGCGGATTCGGCCAAAGTGACCCCGCTGGCCGTGACCAGCCCGGAGGGAGTTGTGAACAAAGGGCCAAATCAAATCGAGCGCCGGGGAATCATTCCGCTCATCGTTGCCGTCGAAAAGGGATCCATTCAGGGGATCAGCGCGGATCGCGGCGAAACGCGCATGGTCGTAGCCGGCGAATCCTGGTTCCTGGGAAACACCGTCATCGACTTCGATGCCAACCGCGATTTCGCGCGCCTGGCGATCAACTGGCTGATCAACCGCGAATTGCTTCTGGAAGGTATCGGGCCGCGCAAGCTCAAAGAATTCACCATTTCTATGACGCAGTCCGAAATGCAAGCGATCCGCTGGCTGCTCGTGGGCGTGCTGCCCGGCTCGGTTTTGTCCATTGGCATTCTGGTGTGGGCTCGCCGGCGCAGTTGAGCCTCCCGATGAACTCGAAATCGACATGGGTTTTGCTGGCGCTGGCGGCGGCGTTGCTCGGATACATTCTGATTTTCGAACGGCACTCCGCCAGTTCCGATGGAAACGCCGCCGAAACCGAAAAGGTCTTTCCCGATCTCGACCCCGCGAAGGTGACCGCCATCGGCATCGGGCGCACCAATTCCTACCTCGGCGTCGAACGAGTCAACCATCGCTGGCAGTTGTCCAATCCGGTGTATCCTGCGCAATCCACCGGGATCGAGGAATTCCTGGAGTTGATCGCGCGCCTGGAGAAACACGCTTCGATTCCCGCGCACACCATCTCCTCCCAGCCAGGCGGCCTGGCGGCTTTCGGACTGCAGCCGCCCAGGGCGAAGATTGCCGTCTATTCGGGCACGAATCGGATTGGCTTCGACATCGGCTCACGGACGCCGACCTCGGATCAAATGTACATTCAGCTCATTGGCGACCCGCGCATTCTCATCACGGATGCCCGGCTCCTGGAGCACGTCCCGGATTCGGCGCGAGAGTGGCGCAATCCGATGCTCGTGCACGAGGAGCGGCTGGCGTTCGATCAACTCGCGGTGACGAACGAAACCAGCTTTTTCTGGATCGTGCGCGATCCGACCAATCAACTCTGGACGCTCGCTCGTCCGGTGGCGGCGCGCGCCAACGGAAACGCCGTCGATTACCTGATCCAGCAATTGCGCAACACCCGCGTCAGCCAGTTCGTGACGGACGATCCGGCGGCGGACCTGGACCGCTACGGATTGCAGCCGCCGCGAGTGCAAATGACGCTGGCGCAAGGAACCAACGCCGTGCTCCAACTGCAATTCGGCTCCAGCCCCACCAACAATCCCGCCCTGATCTACGCGCGGCGGCTCAGTCACACCAACGTCGTCCTGGTGACGCGAGAGTTCGCGGACTTGCTGCGCCAGTCGCATGACTCTTACCGGGACCGCACGCTGCTTTACTTCAACGAACCCTCGGTCAGCCGCGTCGAGATTCAGTCCCGGCGGGAGGCCTTTGCTCTCCAACTCCAAACCAACGGCGCGTGGCAAATTGTCGAGCCGTTCCGCGCACCCGCCGACGCCGCGTCGTTGCGCGAGTTTTTCACAAACCTGGCGCGGCTCAAAATCGACCGGTTCGAAAAAGATTTGGTGCCGAACTTTTCTCCCTATGGCCTCGATCCGGGGGAACGCCGATACGTTCTGAAAACCGCCATCACCAACGCGCTCGGCCCCACCAACGTCGTCCTGGCGCAAGTGGCTTTCGGGTCGAACCAGGTGGATCGAATTTACGCCCGGCGCGGCGAGGAGCCCGCCGTGTACACGGTCAGTCTGGGCGACGTTTCCCGCTTGCCGCAAGCCGCCTTCGAGATGCGCGACCGCCGCCTCTGGAACTTTGCTTCGAGCAATGTCGTGAGCGTCACGGTTCACCAGCAAGGACGAACGCGCAAACTCGAACGCAACACGCAACGGGCCTGGTTTTCCGAGGCCGTCGAGAACGAGGCGCTGGAAGAACTCGTGCGCCGGTTGGGCGAATTGCACGCGGTCAGTTGGCGGGCCAAAGGCGAAGAGCAATTGCGCCTGCGGAGATTTCACGAATTCGATTACCAGGTCACGCTGGACGTGAACCACGGCGGCAAGATTGAGCCCTACACCCTCAGGTTTGGCCCGCGGGTCATGGAAGGTCCGCTGGCCGCGGTCGTGCTCGAGGAAGGACAGTGGATCATTTTTGTGTTTCCGGCCTCGTTGCATCAGGACGTGGTGCGAGCTCTGAGCTTCCCGGAAGCCGGCCAGCCATGAACCGGCCATTGGAGTGCGGGGGAGGTTCCCCATGAAAAAGGCTCCTGGCGAAGATTCGCCAGCTTCGCGCCGCGGCCGCCTTCTCTTCCGCGTCGTCCGCGCGCTGGGTTTGTTGATGGTTCTCCTGGTCTTGGCCTTCCTTTACTTGAACCAAATCGGCCTGCCGGGTTTTGTGGCCGCCCGCATTGAGGACCAACTCCAATCCCGCGGCATCGATCTTCAGTTCGACCGCCTTCGCTTGCGCGGATTGAGAACGTGCCTCGCGGAAAACGTGCGCTGGCGAAAAGCCCCAGACCTGCTGCACCCGGATCTGCGGGTCGCCAGCGCGGAATTGCGGCTGCGAGCGGGCGCGCTCTGGCGATTTCAGGCGCAACTGGAATCGCTGATCGTTCGGCAGGGTCGCTTGATCGTCCCGTTCCTCAGTTCGAATGCGCCGCCCGCGCGCCTGCCTCTCGAAGATATCCAGCTAGAACTCCGCTCTTCTTCCGACGGCCAATGGGACCTCGCCCGGTTCACCGCGCGCTGCAAGAACGCCGCGCTCCAGGCATCCGGCACAATCACCAATGCGCTCGCCCAACGGGCTGCTCCGCCTCGCGAGCCAGGCGAAAAGAGAGTGTCCGCCTGGCTGGAGCGGCTGCACCAGCTCGTCACATCCTTGGACCGGATCACTTTCAGTCCAGAGTCGAAACTTCAGTTCACGTTTCAAGGAGATGGCCGAGATCTGGGATCGTTGCGCGCCAAACTCGGCTTCCGGATTCCGCAAATGTCCGGCGCCTGGGGCACGATGGAGAATCTCCAATTGAACTTAGAAATGTCCCCGGCCAGCACGGCGTCCCGGACTCTCGAAGTCACGGGTGATCTCCAGGTCGGCGCGGCGCAAACCACGATCGGCGGCTTCGCCAACGCCCGGGGCAGCGCCAGAGTTTCGTTGGTCGTCACGAATCTGAATTCCAGCCAGGGCCAGTGGCGGTTTCAGTTCACTCCGCAAACCGATTGGGGCGGCGCGGAGGAAGTGGTCCTATCGGGCAAGGCCGCGCCCCACGCCGCGAGCGCGGACCAGCGCCAGGTCGAATGGACTCTGGAAGCGCGCGGAATTAAGACGCCGTGGGGAATAGCGGATTCCGCGCAGCTCACTTCCGACTTTGTCCAGCCCGCCAATCAAATCGCCGCGTTGGATGGAAACTGGAAGTTGGACCTCAAACGCATTGAGTCGAGCCGGTCCGAATCCGAATCGGCGCTCTTTTCGGGCCGCGTCCGCCGTTCTCCAATCCGCGCCGAACAAAGGCGCGCGGATCAGACCTGGGGCCCGTGGGCGAAGCTCGAATCGCTCTTTCTGGATTGGGAGGCCCAAATCCGAAAGGTCAGTTCCAGCGGAGTTGAGATCGAAGAGATCGCCAGCGCCGGCGATTGGCGCGCGCCCGCCTTGACGATTCGCAAACTCGCGTCACGGATCGCCGACGGCCAACTCGACGCCAGCGCCGCGCTCGACATCTCCCGGCGCGAGGTGCAGTCCCGGATCGCTTTTGACTTTGACGTTCGCCGCGTCCAGCCGTTGCTGCCCACGAACGCACAGCGGTGGCTGCGCCAATACAGTTGGGAAACGCCGCCGCGCGTGCAGGCCGAAGCCCGCTTGGCTCTGCCGGCCTGGACAAATCGCGAACCGGGTCGTTTCAAAGAATCGCTTAAGACGCTCTGGATCGCCGGTTCCATCGAGACCGCCGCCGCGTCTTATCGAGGCGTGCCCGTCGTTTCGGCCCGCTCGCCCTTCACTTTTTCCAATTCTGTCTGGCGCGTCCCGGACCTGGTGGTCGCGCGGCCGGAAGGCCAGGTTCACCTGAACGGCATCGAGAACACGGCCACGCGCGAATTTGATTGGACGATCCGCAGCCGCATCGATCCCCAGGCGATCGCGCCTCTGTTGGCGCCCGCCGAAAAACGGGTGCTGGATTATTTTCGATTCTCCCAACCGCCGCTCATTCAAGGACGGGTGCGCGGCCAGTGGCGAAGACCGGAACTCACCGGATTTTCAGCCGAAGTCGCGTTGACCAACTTTGCTTTCCGAGGGGAGGCGCTCGATAGTTTTCAAGCCGCGCTGCAATTCACCAACCGCTTCCTGGAATTTCGCGGCGTGCACCTTCGCCGGGGCCGGGAGCAAATCACGGCGCCCTGGGTTGCGTATGATGCTTCCGCGAACGTGGTGCACGTCACCAATGGGGTCAGCACCATGGAACCGGACTTCGTCGCGCGCGTCATCAGCCGGCCCGTGCGCGCAGCCATTGCGCCGTATCATTTCCAGGCGCCGCCCACGGTCGTGGTCAATGGCCGTTTGCCTACGCGTTCCGAAGCGGACGCCGATGCCACTTTCAAAATCGCCGGCAAAACTTTCAATTGGTGGCGCTTCAATGTCCCGGAAATCTCCGGCGACGTGCATTGGCGGGGCGACACCGTCACGATTACCAATCTTCAAGCCGCGTTTTACCGGGGCAAATTGAACTGGGACGGCAAGTTCGATTTCAGCGGCCCGCCCGGCGCCCGCTTTCAGTTTCGCGGCCATGCGGCGCAGAGCGATCTGCGGTCGCTGGTGTCCGATTTGACCATGACCAATTCTTCGCTCGAAGGCGCGTTTGACGCCGACCTGGTGATTACCTCGGCGGACACGCGGGATTGGTCGAGTTGGCAAGGCTACGGCGACGTTCAACTCCGGGATGGTTTCCTGTGGAACATTCCCATCTTCGGTTTCTTCTCCCCGGCCCTGAACAAGATTGTGCCTGGACTCGGCCAGAGCCGCGTGAGCGCCAGCTCCGCGAATTTCATGATCGACAAGAGCCTGATTCACACAAGCGATCTGGAAATGAAAGCGCCCGCGTTGCGGCTCCAGTACGTGGGCACAGTGGACTTCGATGGCCAAGTGAACGCGCGCGTCCAGGCGGAAATCCTGCGCGACGCCTGGGCGGTGGGCCGCCTCCTGAGCCTGGCGCTGTGGCCCGTGACCAAAGTCTTCGAGTACAAAGTCACGGGCACGTTGAACCACCCCAAGACCGAGCTGCTGTACTTCCCCAGGTTTCTCATGCTCCCCTTCCGCCCCCTCAAGGTGCTCAAGGACGCTGTGCTTCCGCCGGCGTCGGCAGCAAGCCCCGCGTCACCCCGGTCGGATTCCAAAGGCAAACAACCTGCGCCATGAGCGTGGTGGTGCGAGGACAAGCTCGCCCTAGGCTCGCCCTACCGTCCGGTTCACGGGAAGTTCCCACGGCCAAAAAGCCGTGCACACGGCCCTTGAACCGAAAACCGTGCGGACCGCAGCCTTTAGGCTGGTAACGGGGTCAGTCCCACATATTGACAATATATGTCCTTTCGGGGCAGATTTCCCTGCATGGCACGCAAGTTACGCATTGAATATCCGGGCGCGATTTATCACCTGATGAACTGCGGCGACCGACGGGAGGCGATCTTCCACGATGACCGGGATCGGGAGTTGTTTCTGGCCACGCTGGCCGAGGCGTGCGCGAAAGCCGATTGGCAGGTCCATGCCTATTGTCTCATGAGGAATCATTTTCATCTGGTGGTGGAGACGCCCCAAGGCAATTTGGTCGCCGGGATGAAGTGGTTTCTGGGCACCTACACGGCGCGGTTCAACCGGCGGCACAAGCTCTTTGGGCACCTGTTCAGCGGGCGCTACAAGTCGCTGGTGGTGGACGCGGCCAGCCCCGGTTACCTGCGGACGGTATGCCAGTACGTGCATCTGAATCCGGTGCGGGCGAAGCTGTTGCGCGCGAAGAAGCCGCTGCGGGCGTACCGGTGGAGCAGTTATCCGGCGTATCTGGAGCGGCCCGGTCGGCGGGCGCCGTGGCTGCGGGTGGAGCGGGTGTTGGGGGAGATGGGGATTCCCAAGGACAGCGCGGCTGGGCGCCAGCAGTTCGAGCGGGTGATGGAAGAGCGGCGTGCGCAGGACAGCGCGGACGACTACGGACGGATTCGGCGGGGCTGGTGCTGGGGCGATGAGGCGTTTCGGAAGGAACTGCTGGCCCAAGTGGAGGAGAAGCGCGGGGCGTCGCATTACGGCGCGGAGTTGCAGGAGAGCGCGACCGAGAAGGCGGAGCGATTGGCGCGGGAGGGGCTGCAAAAGCTGGGCTGGACGGAGGCCGACCTGGCCGCACGCAAAAAAGGCGACCGGGCGAAGGTGAAACTGGCGGTGAAGCTGCGGGCGGAGACGACCATGACGCTGAAGTGGATTGCGGCCCGGTTGCAGATGGGGACGGGGGCGAGCTTGTCGAACCGTTTATCGGTCCAAAAGCCCAAAAGCGCCTAGCAAAGCAATGTCAATATGTGGGACTGACCCTACATTCTCACTGCACCCTCCCAAACTTCCTCTCCAGCTCGCGGTAGCTCATTTCGATGAGCGTGGGCCGGCCGTGCGGACAGGTGTAGGGCATCTGGCATTGCTTCAGATCGTTGACCAGGTTTTCCAGTTCGCGGCCGGAGAGGGTGTCGTTGGCCTTGACGGCGTGACGGCAGACGGTTTTCGCGATGGTGTGTTCGCCCAGGCGCAGGGTATTCACCGTCTGGCCCGTCGCTTTGAGTTCATCGGCCAAATCCAGAACGAACCGGCGCGCATCCGACGCTTTCACGAACGGCGGCAAAGCATCGAGGAGGAATGTGCGTTCGCCGAATTCGCTCAACCCGACGCCGAGGCGGTTGAGCGTGGCCAGTTGCTCCCGCAAGAACTGCGCGTCGCGCGGAGATAATTCGACCGTCTCCGGGAGCAGGAGCCGCTGCGAGGGAGCCTGGCCTTGTTCCAGCCGATGAAGCATTTGCTCGAACAGAACGCGCTCGTGGGCGGCGTGCTGATCGAGCAACACCAGACCGCGGTCGGATTCGAGCACGACGTAGAGTTTTCTGATCACCCCCACCATGCGAAGCGGCACGTTCAACAGCGGAACTGCCTCCGGCACGGCGCGAGGCGGCAGAATCTCGGCGGGGGCCGTCGTGGCCGTGGCCTTCTCGGAGGCCGCCGCAGAGATCGATGGAGTCTGATTCGTCGGATTGGTCCGCGCGGTTTGCGGGCGGGGTTCCGCCGGCAGTGCCTGGCGAGTCTGCGGCGGCGGCGCGATGGCCTCGAACTCGCGCGTCGCGGGTTTGCTCTCGACCCGACTGGGAGGATGCGCCGGGAGATCAGGCACGGCAGGCACTGGTTTGACCGGAGTCGTTTGCGGGCCTGACGAAGGAACTTGCGGTCGGGGCCGCGCATGGAAATTCAACAACGCTTCGCGGACCGCTTGCGTGACCTCGCGCCGCACGGCGTGTTCCTGGTGGAACTTCACTTCGCGTTTGGCCGGATGGATGTTCACATCGACCGCCCCAGGATCGATCTCCAGAAAAAGGCAGCAGACCGGATAACGGCCTTTCATGAGCGTGGTGTGGTAGCCTTCGAGCAACGCGAAGTTCAGCCCGCGATTCTCCACCGGCCGCCGATTGACGAAGACGAATTGCTCTTCGCGGGTGGCGCGCGAAACGCCCGGCTCGCCAATGAATCCCCAGACCCAAAACCGTCCCGCGGCTTCGTCTGTGAATTCATCCGGGGCGTTTGCCGGCGGCTCCAGTTGCGCGGAGTGATCGACCGCCACCCATTTCGTCTCGCCGCCGGAAAGCGCGCGCAACCGTTCGCGCAACGCGCCCAGACCGCCGCCGGCCTGGCGCTCCGACTTCACGGCGGGCAACTGCCAGATCATCCGGCCTTCCTGCGTGAACGTGAACCCCACTTCGGGATAAGCCGCGGCCGCCAGCGTGACGTAATGCTGGATGTGGGACCGTTCCGTTTCTTCGCTGCGCAGGAATTTTCGGCGGGCGGGCAAATTGAAAAACAATTGCCGCACTTCCACGCTCGTGCCCGGTGCGCAACCCGCGGCCCGGACTTCAAGAATCTTTCCGCCATGAATCGTGATCTGGGTCCCTTCCGGCGCCTCGGCATCCCGTTCTCGCGTGGTCAAACTCATCCGGCTCACGCTGGCGATGCTGGGCAAGGCTTCGCCGCGAAAGCCCAGGGTGCGGATGGAAGCCAGGTCCGTGGCTGCGCGGATTTTACTGGTGGCGTGGCGTTCCAGAGAGAGCAGCGCGTCGTCGCGGCTCATGCCCAGGCCATCGTCCGTGACGCGGATCAAGCTGCGGCCGCCGGCCTGAATCTCCACGTGGATCTGGCCGGCCTGAGCGTCGAGCGCGTTTTCGACCAGTTCCTTGACCACGCTGGCGGGACGCTCCACGACTTCACCGGCGGCGATTTGATTCGCCACCTGGTCCGGGAGAAGTCGGATGCGGTTCATTCCTCAAAATCGTAATCGTAATCCTAATCCTGATCTCGACAGGACATCATGTTTATCTGCCTGCGAGTAAGATTAAGATTCGGATGATTCGGATTAAGATCAAGAATCTGGTTGCGAATTACTCCCTCACTTCCCTGGCAAGGGGCAAGGGAGAGGAGGGCCGTCTTTATTGGCTTCGCCTCTCCTCGGTCCTCTCCCCACTCGTGCCTCGCGGGGAGAGGAAGAGATCTTCAAAGATCCAGTTGCGCTTAAGTCCACAGCAGTGCCCTCGCCCCTCCCAAGAGGGGAGCCATGGAAGCTTGCACCGTCCTCGAACCCGGCGGTGCCGCCCCGCGGCTTCGACTGAAAACCGGTTGCGCGGGAACGCAGCCCACCGCCGTGTTCCGCCTATTGAAGCGGCAAAGTGAATGAAAAAACCGCGCCGCTGCCCTGATCGTTCCTCGCCTCGATCCGGCCGCGGTGATCTTGAATGATTCGCTTGCAGATTGAAAGGCCCAGGCCAGTGCCCTGGCTCTTGCCGTAGGTCGCGAACGCCTGGAACAGGCGGGGAAAGATTTCTGGCGCGATGCCGTGCCCGGTGTCGGCAATCTCGGTCACGACTTCCTTCTCCGTCACGGCGAACCGAAACTTGATCTTGCCGCCGTCGGGCATGGCGTCGGTGGCGTTGTTGATCAGGTTGATGAAAAGATGATTCAAGCGAACGGGATCGACCAGCAGCGGCACCGCGGGCGGATCCTGGTCGTACTCAATCGAAATCGGCGTGCCGCTCATCTCGGTGCGAATCTCCTCCAGGAGCCTCAGGACGAACTCGCGGTAGTTCGTCTTGACCAACACGGACAAACTCTCGGAGCCGCGCGTGAATTCGAGCAACTCGTTGATCATGGCGGTCAGGCGATCGATCTGACCCCGGATTCGGTTCCGCGCCATTTGCCGCACCTCCAGGGACGCGTTGTCCATCGCCGCCAGATCCGCGGCGATGCCCACGACGTTGAGGGGATTCTTGAAGTCATGGACGATGGCGCGGGCAAAGCGGCCGACCAGGGTCAGGCGCTCGGATTCCAGCACTTCGCGGATGTATTGCCGGTTGAACTCGCGCCGGTGAAGGCTGAATTCCCGCATCAAATTCACCGCCAGCTTGGGCGAGCGTTCGAGCATTTGCAGCACGACCTCGCGCGGGATGAAATAGACTTCGGTCTCCACCTCGGCCGTGGCCGTCGCCGAGCGCGGCTCGTTATCGACGACTGCCATTTCGCCAAAAAAATCACCTTCACCGACGTGCGAAAGAGGGCGCCGCTCGGCTTCATTGACGAAAGCGGAAATCAGGACGCTGCCCGATCTCACGACGTAAAGGCCGTCGCCGATGTCGCCCTCCGTGAAGATCACTTTGCCGGGCGCAAACGAGGGCGTGCGCACGGCTTCCTTGAGAACGCGCAGTTCGGATTCGGTAAGTCCTCCGAACAGCCGACTTGTTTCCAGCGCTGCCATGACCAGGAAAGATCCTCCGGGCTTCAATGCGCGGGAGCGGGCGCTCCGTCCAACTGGGCCTCGCCTTTTCGGGGCGGGTGGAAAAACGCGAAGAGCAGAAACGCCGCGAACAACGCGAAACCCATCGGCACAAGGAACAGCCCCCGGAAATCCGTCACGCTGTCTTTGGTGAAAACCGTTTGCAGGAGGTACGGACAGACCGAATTGGCGGCGAGCGAGCCGATGCCCAAAATCATCACGTTGAACAGCCCCTGGGCGCTGGCGCGGGCGTCCTTCGGGAAATGTTCATCCACGAAGATATAGACCGTGGCGAAGAAAAACGCGTAGCAGATGCCGTGCAGTATCTGGACGAGGATGATCAATTCCTTCTGCTGCGAACAGAACGCATAAACCCCGAACCGCGCGGCATGACCGAGAATGCCGAGCACCATGGTCGTCCGCCAGCCCAACCGCTTGAGTGTGGCGCCCAGAATGGCCATGGTCAGGATCTCCGCGATTTGCCCGACGCTCATCACGGGCATGATCCAGTTCCCGGCGATGCCCACTCCACCGGCCTCGGTTTTGGCGCCGAGAAACGTTCCGGTCCAATTGAAATAAGTGTTGTGCACGAACGCGTCGATAAACGTCACCACCCACAACACCAGCACGAAGGGATGGCGCAACAGTTTCCCGGCTTCCAGCCACGCGAACCGATCTTCGCCTCCTTCGACTTTCTTGGGCGGCGTGTGCGGCAGCACGAGGCTGAATCCGGCCAGCGCCAGCGAAGCGATGCCCGCGACGACAAACGTCCAGCGCGTGCCGTTCTGCAGCGCCTGGCCCGTGAGGCCCGATCCCAGCACGGTGCCCAACCAATTGACGAAGCCTTCCGGATTGGCCGCATTGACTTTGTCCCAGTCCACCAGAATGAACGTGAACGGCCACGCGGCGAGAATCCAGCCAATCGTGCCGCCCATGCGAACGATGCCGAATTCTTTCTGCGCGTCTTTCATGTTCGCAAACGCGATCGAGTTCGTGATCGAGATCGTCGGGACGTAGAGCAAGCAATGGACGAGCATCAAACCGAAGAACGGCCAGAACTCCCGCGTGAAGGCCAGTCCGATCATCGCCAGCCCGCCGACGAGGTGGCTGAACGCCAGGAACCTTTCCGCCGCGAAATGCCGGTCCGCGAATTGATTGCTGAAAAACATCCCTACGATGGCCGCGATGGGAAACGTGTTCAGAATCCACGACTGCTCCCCTGGATTGAATCCGAGGCTCGGAAGGTATCCGAAAACCAGCGGAAACCAGGCGCCCCAGATGAAGAACTCCAGGACCATCATGATGAAAAGTTTGACGCGGACGGGGTTGTTCATAGGTTTGATTTGCGCGCCACGTTACGGAATCGCCCTACCTGTGGCAAGCCGCAAGGCGCGACTCAGCGCGACTACGTCTCTCTACGCTTTGTCCATCTTCCCCGCTCGCTTCAGAACCTCCGCGCAAATGTCTCGCGCCGCGTGTGGTCGTCCCAGTCCCTTCGCCGCTCGCCCCATTTCCTTCAGCTTCGGGGAGCGGATCAATTGCTCGACTCGATGGGGCAAATCTTCAACGCGATTGATTTTCACCGCAGCGCCGCGTTCAAGCAGGAAGTCGCTGTTCGCCGATTCCTGGCCCGGGATTGGATTCAAGATAAACATCGGACAGCCCATCGCCATGGCTTCCGAGCTGGTCAATCCGCCCGGTTTCGTGATTGCCAGATCCGCGACGGTCATCAATTCGTGCATGTTGGCCACGAATCCGAGGATGTTGGTCGGGTGCTTGAAGTTCTGGCAGGCCAGTTCCCGGCGCAACGATTCGTTCCGCCCCGTGACGACGAGCACTTGCAGGGTCTGCTCGGCAGAATCGAGCGCCGCCAGGATTTGCGCCACCGGTCCCATCCCAAAACCGCCGCCCAGAACCAGTAAGACCGGCAAGTCGTTCCGCAATCCGTACTGCCGGCGCACAGCGCGCGCGTTGGGGTGCCCGGCAAATTTCGCCGCGATGGGAATCCCCGTGACCTCGATGTGTGCCGGACCCACTCCGCGCGCCACCAGGCTGGCTTTGGTCTCGTCCGCCGCGACGCAGTAGAGGTCCACCGCTTGATCCATCCAGAGCGCGTGCGCCTCGAAATCGGTGACGACACAAACCGTGAACGCATGCCGCGGCGCTTGCTCGGACCTCAAGTGACCCATGATCTCGACCGGCAGGTAATGCGTGCACAACACAATGTCCGGGCCGAAGGTTTTGACGTATTTGAAAAACCGCCGGTTGGTATGTTTGGCGAAGGCGCGTCGGAGGCGTGTGATGTTCCGGACCAGCTTGGGGTTGTCCGTCGTTTTGAAGATCATCCCCCAGAGCTCCGGCGCGTGTTCGATGAGCTTCACGTAGCCTTCGACATAGACTTTCTTCTGGAGCTTCGGGACGTAGTCCAACAAATCGACGCGTTTCAATTCGTCGTTGGGACGCGCGTGCCGCCAGGCTTCTTCCAGCGCGGCGGCGGCCTGCAAATGCCCGGCGCCGGCGGTGACGGTGGCGATTAAGATGCGCATGGTGGTTCAGGTTCGCACGAATCTTTAGCCAAGCCGCTGGGGTTAGGACAGGGAATTCAGCACCATCTTCGGCGTTGACTTTCGCCGCTCAAAATTCGATTTCTTCATTATGAGAGCGCCTGCGCTTTGCCGTCTTCCCCTCGCTATTTCCACTGCGTCCCGCCGTGGGCAGTTTGAACGCCTCGTTTCCCCTCACCCCAACCCTCTCCCTCGGGGAGAGAATTCTCCCAAGCAAGACTTCCACATTTGCCCCACGAACGGCCCCCTCTCCCGTCCTACGGACACCCTCTCCCCCTCCGAGGGGGAGAGGGCACGGGAGAGGGGGCCGTTCGTGGGGACGGAGAGGCATCCTCGGTGAAAGTCTTTTCCACCATGATTCTTCTGGTGCTGCTGGCGTTCACGGGGCTGAGGGTTTCAGCCGCGGCACCGGACTCCGCCGGCATCGAATTCTTCGAGAAAAAAATCCGACCCGTGCTCGCCGAGCATTGCTACGAGTGCCATTCGCATCAGACCAAGAAATTAAAGGCCGACCTCTATCTCGACAACCGCGAAGGGTTGCTCCAGGGCGGCGAAAGCGGCGTGGCCGTCGTGCTCGGCGATCCGGATAAAAGCCGGCTGATCGAAGCGATTCGCTACTCGAACCCCGATCTGCAGATGCCGCCCAAAAAGAAACTTCCCGCTACGGCGATCGCTGACCTCGTGGAGTGGATCAAAATGGGCGCGCCCTGGCCGGTGGAGGCAAAGCCGAAGCTCGCTGAAGCCAACAAGGACGATGGTGAAACAGAGAGACGGCGGCGCGAACATTGGGCCTGGCAGCCGATTCGAGATTTCAAACCGCCCGCCGTGAAAAAAGTGGACTGGCCGCGCGGCCCGATCGATCAATTCATTCTCGCGAAGCTCGAAGAAAAAGGTTTGAACGGCGGCCCGTCGCAAGTCGATACGTTCGATCCGAAGCCCGCGCTGGCCCGCTACGAAGGTCAAACGCCGGAAGCCATTCAAACAAAAACCGGCCGGCGCAAACGCGGCGGCCTGATGTCTTCGCCGTTCAAGTGGAGCAAGTACGGCCAAAGCGGCATCGAGGTCACGGAATTGTATCCGGAAGTGGCCGGTTGCATCGACGACCTCTGCGTGATCCGTTCGATGCACACGGACAATCCGAATCACGAGCCGGCGTTGTTGATGATGAATTCGGGGAATCAGCAGCCCATCCGGCCTTCGCTCGGCTCCTGGATCACCTACGGATTGGGAACGGACAATCAGAATTTGCCGGGATTTGTCGCGCTTTGCCCAGGCAAACCCGTGGTCGGCCCGCAACTCTGGGGCAACAGTTTTCTCCCTGGCATTTTCCAGGGAACGCACATCAACAACAAAGAAGTCGATCCCAAGAAAATCATCCGCAATCTGGAGAATCGTTATCTCTCGCAATCGGCGCAGCGCGAGCAGCTCGATCTGTTGCAGCAGATGAACCAGCTTCACCTGGAAAAGCGGGAACAAGACCCGCAGTTGGAGTCGCGCATCTCCGCGCTGGAACTGGCTTTCCGAATGCAGTTTGAAGCGCAAGACGCTTTCGATATCGGCAAGGAATCCGAAGCCACGCGCAAGATGTACGGCGAAGGCGAGTTCGCCAACGCGTGCTTAATCGCGCGCAGGCTCGCCGAACGCGGCGTGCGCATCACCCAGATTTACTACGGCAACGCCCAACCCTGGGACGATCACGCGGACATCAACAACCACCGCGATCATGCTCGCAAGAGCGACAAACCGATCGCCGCGTTATTGAAGGATTTGAAGTCGCGCGGATTGCTTCAGGACACGCTCGTGATCTGGGGCGGCGAGTTCGGGCGCACGCCTTACGCGGAGGGCGCCAAAGGCCGCGATCATCACAGCATCGGCTTCACCATGTGGCTGGCGGGCGGCGGCATCAAAGGCGGGATGGTGTACGGCGCGACCGACGAGTTCGGCTACCAGGCCATCGAGAACCGCGTCCATGTCCACGACCTGCACGCGACCATCCTGCACTTGATGGGACTCGACCACACGCGGTTGACCTACCGATACAGCGGCCGCGATTTCCGCCTGACGGACGTGCACGGCGAAGTGGTGAAGGGGATTCTGGCGTAGAATCTGTCCGGCGCGGTTCGGAGCGCAGACTTTAGCTTCGTGTTCCGGGGAGAGAATGCTCCCAAGCAAAACTCCGCGCATTGAAAGCCCTGAACGGGTTTCTTGACCACGGATTTCACGGTGCGGAAGAAAATCTAATCCGTGTGATCCGTGGTTGAACGAGGATCGTGGGAGAGAATTCTCCAAAACGTTTCGCACATGGAACCCCTGACCGGTTTGTTAACCACGGATTTCGCGGATGAAGAAGCGATTTTATCCGTGTTATCTGTGTAACCCGACTTTCGCAACTGGAGGGTGTTTTTCGGTGTAAGCGGTTGATTTGCAGCCGAGGCAATTTCGGAGTCTTCACTACAGACTCGTGTTGAGTTCTCAGGATCGGATCCACTGGCCTTGGCTCGTC